>CANLFK010000026.1 GCA_947489925.1 Candidatus Caenarcanales bacterium | reverse complement strand
CACATATTTCCTCTGGGGCTTTAATTGGTATTAATGCTTGTCCAGTATCAGTTGTCAAATCAGTCTTGTATAATTTTTCTGTCATCGTTGTTTTTTTCTACAAAATCAATTTACACGATGACACTTTTTTTACTTCCTACTTTTCAGATGCCTTCTAATGGAAAAAGCCCAAAAAATTTACACCAAGTGGCTAATTTTCTTCTCCTTTCTTTGCGTGATAAACTCGATCGTGATTATTGGGTTCTCACCAGGTTTGAATAATAATTTTCTCGACGATTTTACATTTGCATTTTTACTGCCGTTTATCCATTGTGGTTTAGTTTGGGTTGTTTTCGCCATTTATACGGCTTATTACTACTCCACCAACTATTTGAAAGAGGGCGATCCCAGCTTCTATATCAAACAGAACTATCCTCAGATTTGGACTAAGCTGCATCCCTTGGGCGATTTGTCGAACAATTCCTTTGCGTATTTCGATTTCTATGGGCTGGTATATGACGATGGTTCCGACCCCTGCCTGAATAAAATCAGGATTTTATGGAAGAAACATGCTCTTCTGGAAGTGGCGACATTTTTTCTTGTTCCCAGCATCTGGTTCTTCAATCTTTTTTTGGTTTATCTTAGAACAAAATTTACATGCTCTTCTGAAAGTAGCGACATTTTTTCTTGTTCCCGCCATCTGGTTCTTCAATTTTTTTTTGGTTTATCTTAGAACAAAATTTACTGGCTACCATTTTGGCTAAATGCAAAAGTACAACTTAAACAAATCAAGCTAAGAAAATATAATTTCAGTTAGCTTATTAAGCGATAGAATCCCAAATGGAGTACTTAAAAGTAAGAGAGCAAGTTTCAGAATTTCTCAGCAAGCTTCGCTAAACATATAGACATGAAATTTTTGAATTTGTGGAGTCTCAAGACAAAAGAATGAATTAAATCTTTATTTGATAGTTTTTTCTTTTATTATAATTTATAATTAATTTTTAATTTTTTCTTAATTTTTAATGTTTGCACATATTTCCTCTGGGGCTTTAATTGGTATTAATGCTTGTCCAGTATCAGTTGAAATTGATATTTCTCGTGGAATGCCTCAAATGCTAATTGTTGGCTTACCAGACGCTTCGATTAATGAATCTCGTGAAAGAGTGAGAGCCGCTTTAAAAGCTAGTAATTTTGAAATTCCGCTCGGACGAATTATTGTAAATATGGCTCCCGCAGACTTGCGAAAAGAAGGTTCTTATTTTGATTTGCCGATTGCAATTGGTATTTTATGTTCATCTGGTCAGCTAAAAGAAGTTAAAGATTTTTGGTTAATTGGCGAATTATCTTTAAATGGTAAATTAAAACCTTGTAGCGGAGTTTTGCCAATAGCGGCGGCCGCCAAAGAAAATAAAGTTACAAATATAATTGTCCCAAAAGAAAATGGTTACGAAGCCGCCTTGATTGAAGGAATTAATGTTTATGCGGCTGATTCATTGATTGAAGTAGTTGAAATATTAAATTCCACCGAAAAACCAGAAGCTTTAAATAAATATTTAATTCCGCAACAAGAATTCACTTCAGATAATTCAATGGAATTTCGAGGACAAGACTTGCGTTATGTTAAAGGTCAATATCAAGCCAAGAGAGCCTTAGAAATTGCTGCTGCTGGTGGGCATAATTTATTATTTGTTGGCGAACCGGGTGGTGGAAAGTCTATGCTAGCCCAATGTTTACCTTCTATTTTGCCACCTTTGAATAAAGAATTAGCCTTAGAAGTAACTAAAATTTATAGTGTGGCTGGCTTATTACAGGGTAGCGGCAAATCAGTCATTAAAGATAGACCTTTTCGATCGCCTCATCATTCAATTTCGGGAGCTGGTTTAATTGGTGGTGGCAGTAATCCTAAGCCGGGTGAAGTTAGCTTGGCTCATCATGGGGTTTTATTTTTAGATGAATTAGCTGAATTTGATAAAAGAACTCTTGATAATCTTAGACAACCGATTGAATCTGGGGAAGTTATTATTTCGAGGGCTAGGCTTTCGGTGAAATATCCATCACGGTTTTTATTAATTGGGGCTTGTAATCCTTATACTGGCACAAATACCAAAAATTCAAAAAAGCGATTAATTTTGTCTGCTCCGCTTTGGGACAGGTTTGGACTTATTGTTTGGGTTCCACCTTTAAAGCCAGATGAATTAATGGACTTTGATCCACAAAAGCAAGAAGGTTCTCAAAATATACGAGAACGAGTTATTAGAGCTTGGGAAATTCAGGAAAAGCGATTTCGTAATATTCAAATTGGCTTAAATAATGCTTCGATGAGACCTGAAGATATAAAACAATTTTGTAATTTTACCGAAAATGCTTCAGTTTTATTGCGTAATGCGACTGTTAGTTTATCTTTGACTGGTAGAACTTATGATCATGTCTTAAGAGTTTCTCGCACTATTGCAGATTTATCAGAAAGTGAATTGATTGAAGAAGAACATATTGCCGAGGCTATTCAATATCGAGTCAGCCAAGAGAGCTTGATTTAAAAATAATTTGTTTATGTTTGACAATTTGAACAAAAATGAGTACCTCTTTGACCTAATTTTATAAATTGAATTGGGCTTTCACAAACTAAACATTTTTGTTTTTTTCGACCATAAACATTTAATTGCAAAGCATAATTACCTAATTGCCCATCTGTGTCTACATAATCTCGGATTGAAGTACCACCAACTTTTATCGAATTAATAATTACTGTTTTAAGAGCTTTATATAATTTTTCGGCTTCGGTTTCATTGATAGAGTTCGCCATGCGAGTAGGCTGAATACCACTTAAAAACAAAGACTCATCTGCATAAATATTACCAATACCCGAAACAATTTTACTTTGCTCCAGCAAGAGAGGCTTAATTGGACTTTTATACTTTTGCAAAGCTTGTTTAAAATAATCCAAAGAAAAATTTTTAGAAATAGGTTCTGGAGCAAGCTTGATAATTGAGGCTGTGCTAATTGCTTCTTGCCAAGAGGAAAATAAATTCATCCGACCAAAAGCTCTTAAGTCTTTAAACCTTAATTCCAAATTATTATCTAAAACAAAAATTATATGTGTATGTTTTGGTATTTCTTCATTTGCTGGCTGAATCAAAAAAGCACCCGACATTTTTAAATGCACACCAATTACCAAGCCGCTTTTCATTTCCAGAAACAAATTTTTAGCTTTTCTTTTTATTTCACTAAATGTTTGACCTTTTAATTTTTCACAAAACTCTTTAACCGAAATATTGCTCAAAGTCTTTTCACGCAAAACTTTAACTTCTTCAATTTTGCAATTTATAATTTTTTTCTCTAAGCCACTTCTTACAGTTTCTACTTCAGGTAATTCTGGCATTTTAATTTAAGTATAATTCAGCTTTAATAATCAACTAATTATTATATGTCAAGATGATTATATAAAGTCAAAAAAGGATAAAAAATATGACAACCGTTCAAAATGGCCAAGCTCCAACAACTCCCATTACTCAAGAGTCTTTCGGTTCTAGATTAAAAGCTGGACAAGAGAGGAACAGCAAATTGCTTGAAACAGCTCCAGAGGATAATGCAGCAAAGAAGTTTTTTTATGGTGCAAGAGATGCGATACAGTCGGATCTAAGTAGTTTCAGTAATCCAGTACAGCCATTGATTACAGGCTTTGCTGGTGGTTTAGGAAGAGTTCTTGGACAATAATTATAAACCTAAAACTTTATGACTATAGCAATTCTGAAATAAAAGTAATTAGCAGTGAATATAGCTTTAGTTCTTAATTCAAAAAAGAAATTTTATTTACTGATTATTAAATTACAAGAATTGCTATAACACCAATTAAACCCATTGAATTAAAACCACCAACTAGCCCTCAAACTACTACACCAGCAAAAACTAAAGAACCAACACAAACAACAACATTTGAAAGCCCTGAAGATAGATTTATAAGAAATTCAACTGGATCAGTATTATTTTCAGGAGGCGGAGTTCTAACATGGGCTGGAAAGATGATTTCTGACTGGAAAAATAGTTTTAATAAAGAGCCTGAAACTAATTAAATAGTTTTATTAATTCTAGGGTTATAGTTATACTCTTTAAAGAATACAAAAATCATAAGCAGTAAGTTAAGTGAGCAAAACTAATAATTCTAATTCTCGCAAAGGTATTATTTTGGCTGGTGGTAGTGGTACTCGTTTATATCCGATTACGCAGGCTATTAGTAAACAATTATTGCCAATTTATGATAAGCCAATGATTTTTTATCCTTTGTGTACGCTTATGCAAGCTAATATCAGAGAAATTTTAATTATTTCAACTCCGCATGATTTACCTAGTTTTAAACGATTACTCGGAGATGGTTCTCAAATTGGAATTGAATTAACTTATGCAGAACAACCTAATCCAGAAGGTTTAGCCCAAGCTTTTCTTATTGGTGAAAATTTTTTGAATGGTAAATCAGCTTGTTTAATACTTGGTGATAATTTATTTTATGGACAAGGGCTAGAAGAAACCTTATTAAAAGCCAGCTCTCAGGTTGAAGGATCTACTATTTTTGGTTATCGGGTTAAAGATCCAGAAAGATATGGAGTAGTTGAATTTAATAAAGCTGGAAAAGTCATTTCAATCGAAGAGAAGCCAATTAAGCCAAAGTCTAATTATGCGGTAGTTGGTCTTTATTTTTATGATCAAAATATTACTAATATTGCCAAACAAGTAAAACCATCAGCCAGAGGAGAATTGGAAATAACAGATATTAATAATATTTATTTGCAAAGTAAAAAACTAAATGTTGAATTAATTGGAAGTGGCTCGGCGTGGTTGGATACTGGTACTCATGAATCATTATTACAAGCTGGTAACTTTATACAAACAATTGAAGAAAGACAAGGTATAAAAGTGGCTTGCTTAGAAGAAATTGCTTATAAAAATAAATGGATTAATGAAAAACAAATTATGATGCAAGCTGAAAAGCTAAAAAAGAGTGAATATGGTAAATATTTGAAAGTATTTATTGAAAATTTAGAAAAATAAATAATATGTTAAAAGTAAACAAACTGCCAATTGATGGATTATTAATTGTAGAACCTAAAAGTTTTTCAGATGAGAGAGGCTATTTTTTTGAATCTTGGAATTTAAAAAACTATACAAGCAATGAAGAATATCAAATTAATGATAAATTCGTGCAAGATAATATTTCATTTTCATCAAAAGGAGTTTTGCGTGGTTTGCATTGTCAATCACTTAAGCCACAAGCCAAATTAGTTAATGCTTTACAAGGTGAAATATACGATGTGGCTGTTGATTTAAGGCCAAAATCTAAAACATATGGACAATGGCATTCTGAAATTTTGTCAGACGAAAACAAAAAACAATTTTATATTCCAGCAGGATTTGCACACGGTTTTTTGGTCTTAAGTGAAACAGCCCTTATTATGTATAAATGTGATGAATTTTATTATCCCGAATATGAAAGAAGCTTGCAATGGAATGATAAAGACTTAAATATTAATTGGCCTTTAAATCTGATTGAATCTAATTCACCTATTGTTTCTGGAAAGGATCAAAAAGGTATTTCTTTTGTAGATTTTCAAAGTCTTAATAAAAGTTCTTAATTATTCATCTTCAATTGTTATTTTAGATCTTTGTCTGGTATTTGCTTTATTTTTAATTTCTGGATTATTTGCTCTGGGCTGTGTTTGTGGTGGTGCTTCTACTTTAAAGTCTCCATCTCCTTTTATAGCAAATTCATCTTCTAAATCAAAGGGCAAATTATCATTATTTTTAGTTGGCTGAGTTGGTGCATTTGTTTCAAAATCAAGTATATCGTCTTCAACATTTTGTTTTTGAACTGGTGGAGCTGGTCTTTGAGTTTGTGAATTAGTTTGTGTTGGTGGAGCGGATCTTGCCACATTATTTTGATTAAAAGACTCATTATTATTACCAGAAAAAGGAATTCTATCTCTAAAAGTTTTGGGTTTACCTAATAAAGCACCAAATAAAGCTTTGCCAATATTAATAGCAATTAACAAAACAATAAAACAAGCAATAATAATTAAAAGCCAGCCCCACCAAGGAAAACTCAAGTCTTTGCCGTCTGGTTTAAAAAACATAAAACCTTTTTTCTTTTCTTTTTCAACTGGCTGAATTGGCAAAGGTTTATTAATAATTTCAACATCTTCTGGCAGCATATTCGGGTCTGCGGCGGCGGCAATAGCGGCTTTTAGTTGAGGTGTCGAAATATTAAGTCCTTGATTATCAATTACAACAGATACTTTTATTTTTTGTACTGTTCCAGAAGGTGATTCAACAATTGTTTGTTCATAACTTGGATAACTTTGAATTGAAAAATTATGCCTGCGATAATTCCGCTTGCAAGCTTCATCATTAGCAGCACAAGTATAATAATTATTATCGGGGGCTTGTGTATTTGTATTATTCATATTATTCATCATTCCCTGATTAGAAGATTGATTTGAATAACCATTATAATTATTAATACCAGCTTGCTGTTGAAGACTACGATTTTGCGGCATATCTTTTTCTAGCCGTGGATCAACCATTTCATAGCCTTGACTTTGCGGATAACCAATTACTGGTCTGGGAGATGGAGCTTCCATATTTCCGCTTCCTCTTCTTAAGCCATAATTTTGGTCAGCATATCTTTGGTCAAAATTTCCTCGATAAGCATTTCCTTTGGCGGCATCACCTAAAGCTTCTTCTGAATATTCATGATTACCAATTGCACCATCTGAAAAAACAGTTTTATTTTGTGTCATCTTTTGAGAAACCAAGCGAGTACTAACCACAACTTTAGATTTGCCTAGACCAAGCATAATATCTAAATATTCTTGTACTCTTTTTTGTATGCTCAAATTCATAGATTCAGCCAGACCAGAGGTATTATTGAGACCAGTATTTTCGCCATCATTATAAGCGGTTGAATAAATATGCCCTTTGGTATCAGTAATTGAAATACGGCTAGTCTCAATTTCGGGTATATAACCACTAACCAAGCTCAAAATACTAGAAACTTGAGAACTAGTTAAATTATGCTCTGGTTCTAGTTCAAGCATTACACTAGCTGAGGTTTTATCTTTAATATAACGAGAAGTAAATAATCTTTCAGGTGGAATAGTTACATGCACTTTTCCCCAACGAACGCCATACATACGGCTAACCATTCTGGATAATTCACCGCTCACCGCTCGCATATACTTAATTCTTTTTTCATAGTCAGAGGCGGCCCAGTCAGTTTTATCAAAAAGTTTAAAATCATCAGTTAAAAGCAAATCACTTTTAGCCATTTCTAGGGCGGCTTGGTCAAATTGTTTATCACGCACAGAAACTGTTACCCCTCCTGTTTCACCAGCAGTAACTTCGGTGCTTAAGCCTTTTGAATTTAGCTGAGATGAAATTTCTAAAGCCCTAGCTTGGTCTAAATCTTTTAAAAGTGGCTTGTATTGACCCAAGTCTTTACCTTTATTGACCATAAAAAGTACAATTCCCACAATTAAGAGAACTACGAAAAAAGCGGCAATGGCAATTTGGACAGTACGATTAAGTAATATTTCGGGTACTTGTACATTTGGTGGCAATTGACCTGAAGCCATAATTTACTTTTCAGTGATTTCCCTTTAAATATTTCTAAATAATCATTACCCAAAAATTCAACTTATTAATCAATTAAAAAATACCAACTTAATTAATACAAGGCATAAAAACACAGCTTAAGGTTATAATTCCCCCTAGTCTGACAAAATAAAAACTTTGTGAAAATCGTCATAAAAGTAGGTACTAGCTCAATAACGGGTTCAAGTGGTACGGGAATTAATATTCAGTTAATTTCTGAGATAGTGGATTTAGTTTGGTTATTAAAACAAAAAGGTCATCAAGTCTTAATTGTAAGCTCTGGAGCGGTTGGACTTGGTAGCCAAAGACTGGGCTGGACAGAAAAACCAACCACAATTACTTTAAAACAAGCGGCCGCTTCGGTTGGGCAAATACTTCTGGCAAACTTATACGAGCAACATTTCCAAAAATATGGTCAAACTATTGGGCAGGTGCTTTTAACAAGGCATGGAATGCAAGATAAAGAAAGATATTTAAATGCCAGATTGACTTTAAGAGAATTATTGAAATT
This sequence comes from Candidatus Caenarcanales bacterium, assembly GCA_947489925.1. Lineage (GTDB taxonomy): Bacteria > Cyanobacteriota > Vampirovibrionia > Caenarcaniphilales > Caenarcanaceae > JAAFJH01. The sequence continues at coordinate 8,378 of CANLFK010000026.1, read as the reverse complement.
TGATGTTATACCAATTATCAATGAAAATGATGTGGTGGCTGATGAAGAAATCAGATTTAGTGATAATGATTATTTGTCGGCTGTTGTTTCGGAGCTGGTTACAGCTGAGCATTTATTTATTTTAACTGACATGGAAGGCTTATTTACCGAAGATCCGAGAGAAAATCCGAATGCTCAATTAATTGAATTAGTAGAAGAGATAGACTTTGAAATTGAATCGAAAGCTGGAAACCGTGGTTCTAAATGGGGAACTGGAGGCATGGCTTCAAAAATTCAAGCCGCAAAAATGGCTACTTCCTTTGGTACAACGGTACATATTTTAGCTAGTCGTAAAACTCCTTTTATTATTGATGTTTTGGAAGGCAAATCGCATGGCACAACTTTTCTGCCACGCAGTAACCCAGTAGATGCTCGTAAGGCTTGGATTACTGGAGGAGCAACTACCAAAGGTAAAGTAATTATTGATAATGGAGCTTTAAATGCTTTAATCAAAGGAAAAAGTTTATTACCAATTGGCATCAAAAAAGTAATAGGTAAGTTTGATCGAGGTACTGCTTTAGAAATATGCTTTGGTGAAGATAATACTAAAACGCATATCGTGGCAATTGGCTTAACTAAATATAATAGTGAAGATTTAAAATTGATTAAAGGTTATTCTTCCGAAGAAATCATTAAAGTTTTAGGTTATTCATATGGCAATAGTGCTATTCACCGAGACGATTTAGTAGTTTTAACCTCCTGAATTATGGACAGTTTTTTCGGCGGTTAAAACTCCATTTATGCCCACAAAATAAGCAAAGAAAGCCGCAAAAATTCCTTGAAAAATGATTAATGGTTTTTTGGCAAATTGAATATTAGGCAATAAATAATTACAAAGCATAATAATTCCAATAAAAACTATTAAAGCAATTAAGCCATAAATCACTGATTTCATGAGAACTGGTTTTATCCAAGCTGTATTTTTTTGCAATCTATCAATTAAAACTTGCTTATTAACTATTCCTTGGGTTAAGCCATTAAAAAGCCCAAAAAAGGTAGTCATTGAAACTAGCAAAAATCCCATCGGAGCAAATAAAGACATAATTGACGGATTACCAAGCCAATCAACAGATTCAACTTGTTGTAAAACCCACCAGGGCATAAAAGTATTAATCGCCAAATTAATAATAAAATCTCTTGGGCCAGCCAAAAAATAAGCGTATTGATTTATATTAAAATTTTTATTGCTCATTTTAGATACTAAATTTCAACTTATTTTATAAAAGAAATTATAGATAATGATTTTCCCATATTTTGATAAACTTAATTAATATTTTTGATTTTAATACTTTCTATGTCTGAATTTGTAAATATTTTTTTACCTGATAATTCATCTAAACAACTTAATTTAAATAGTACTGGTTTAGACCTTGCCAATAATATAAGTCCTAGATTGGCGAAAGAATCAATTGGCTTAAATTTAAATGGAAAATTAGCTGACTTAAACACAGTTTTGACCGAAGGCGACAAAGTTAAAATTATTACCAAAAAAGATGCTGAAAGCTTAGAATTTTTAAGACATAGTACTGCTCATATTTTGGCGGCCGCGGTTCAAAAGCTTTATCCAGACGCAAAAATTGCCATTGGTCCAACTATTGAAGATGGTTTTTATTATGATTTTTATATTCCAAGCCAAAATCTTTCAATTGATAATTTAGCCTCTATTGAAGCTGAAATGCAAAAAATAATAGAAGCAGAACTTGAATTTAAAAAGTTTAAAGTTGAAAATCCAAGCTTTCAGATTGAGGAGTTTTTAAAAGTTGGTGAAAAATTCAAAGCCGAATTACTTGAAAAATACAAAGACGAAAACCCGACTCAATATGGTTTATTCGATAAAAATAATAATTTAATTTGGAGTGATTTATGTCGTGGGCCACATTTGCAAAATACCAAACAAATAAAAGCTTTTAAATTATTGTCGGTTTCAAGTGCTTATTGGCATGGAGACGAAAAACAAGAGTCTTTGCAAAGAATTTATGGCACAGCTTGGTTTAATAAACAAGATTTGGATAATTATCTTTTACGATTGGAAGAGGCTGGAAAAAGAGATCATCGTAAACTTTCAAGACAGCATGAATTATTTTCAGTTCACGAAGAAGCTGGCGGAGGTTTAATTTTTTGGCATCCCAAATTAGCTTTTCTGAGAGCCAGAATTGAAGACTTTTGGAAACAATTACATGAAGATAATGGTTATGAATTAGTTTATACGCCACATATTGCCCGTTCTGAACTCTGGAAAACCTCTGGACATACTGAATTTTATGCAGATAATATGTTTCAGATGAAGCCAATTGATGAGCAAGATTATATTTTAAAACCTATGAATTGCCCTTTTCATGTTTTAATTTTTAATTCAACTCGTCATAGTTATCGTGAATTGCCTATCAGGTTGGCTGAAATGGGTACAGTTTATCGCTTTGAGCGGGCTGGTGCTTTGCATGGTTTGGCCAGAGTTCGTGGTTTTACCCAAGATGACGCACATGTATTTTGCTCACCAGATCAATTAGTAGAAGAAGTTTGTTCTATTATTTCTTTAATTAATCAGGTTTATAAAAAGTTTGACTTAACTTATTCAGCGGAACTTTCAACGAGGCCAGCCGAAAGAATTGGGGAAGATTCAATTTGGGACATGGCTGAAAATGCTTTAAAAGAGGCTCTCACTAAAAGTGAATTAGCTTTTGAAATTAATGCTGGAGATGGAGCTTTTTATGGGCCGAAAATTGACTTTAAGCTAAAAGATGCTTTAGGTCGTGCTTGGCAGGGAGCTACTATTCAGGTTGATTTTAATTTGCCTGATCGTTTTGATTTAAAATACACCTCAAGTGAAGGCACTTTTGAAAAACCAGTTATGTTACATCGTGCAATTTTTGGTAGCCTAGAAAGGTTTACTGCACTTTTGATTGAACATTATACTGGAGCTTTCCCACTATGGCTTTGCCAGACCCAAGTAGCTATTTTGCCTATTGCCGATAGACACAATGAATTTTGCAAAACAATTTTGGCTAAACTAAAAGAAAAAAGAATTAGAGCCAAAATAGATGTGAGAGCCGAAAAAATTGGAGCAAAAATCAGAGATGCCCAATTAGAGCAGACTCCTTATATGTTAGTAATTGGCGACAAAGAAATGGAAAGCCAAGAAATATCAGTCCGAGAAAGGCGAAAAGGTGATTTGGGAAGTATGTCAATTAGTCAATTTATGGCTGAAATTCAAGATAATTTATAATTTGGTTTATCTAGGCAATCCCGAAATGAAATAGTCTATAAATTTTAAATAAAGGTAAAACTTGTAAATTAGGCTTAAAATCAGTTAGACTAAATTCAAAATGCTTCCTCTAATGTCAGATGTCAGAAAAAAGCTTATATAATTCAAGCTTAAATATTGCCAAACAGGTTATAAATGCCGAGGCTAAAGCTTTAATGAATTTGGCTAATTGTTTAGATGATTCGTTTGAACAAGCAATTAAGCTTATTTTATCTTGTTGTGGTCGTATTGTTATAATTGGCATGGGCAAATCTGGACATATTGCCAAAAAAATTGCCGCTACTTTTGCCAGTACTGGTACTCCTGCGTTTTTTGTACATCCAGCTGAGCTTTTGCATGGTGATTTTGGTATGTTAAAGCCAGAAGATATTGTCATAGCCATCTCTAATAGCGGAAAGACTTCTGAAATTATTAATATTTTAATTCCGATCAAAAGGCGTGGTCTAAAATTAATTTCTATTACTTCTGACTCAAAATCGGCTTTGGCGGAGCATAGTGATATTGTCTTAGATATTAATGTTAAGGAAGAAGCTTGTCCGCTTAATTTAGCTCCCACAACTAGCACTACAACATCGTTGGCTTTGGGTGATGCTTTGGCTATTGTTTTAATGCAAAAAAAGCAATTTACCGAAAAAGATTTTGCTACTTTTCACCCCGGAGGAAACTTAGGACGCAAATTAATTAAAGTTTCTGATTTAATGAGAAAAGATTTAAATTCAATTCCAACTGTATTTAAAGCGACAAACTATAAAGATATTCTGGAAGAAATAAGCTCAAAAGGACTAGGCTTGACTTGTGTTTTAGATAAAGAGCAAAAATTGATTGGTATTATTACTGACGGAGATTTAAGACGCTCTCAGCTGAAGTTTCAATCAGAAGTTTATAATTGCCAAGCCAAAGATATTATGAATGCAAAACCGCAAATTATTTCGGCTAATTGTTTGGCTTCAGAAGCACTTTTTATGATGGAAAATAAAAGAATTTCAGATTTAATAATTGTGTCAGATCAATATTATCCAATTGGAATTATAGACTTAAAAGACTTATTGAAAGCCGGAATTTATTAATGTCTGAAATATTAAAGCTGTCAATTTATCAAAGATTGCTGAATTTTTGGAATTATCAAATTCGTCCAGTTTTATTTAAAGAATGTATTCATATACTCAATGATTCAGCGACTTGGCGAATAGCGGTTATTATTCCACTTTTTCAGCTTTTAATTTTTGGTTATGCCATAAATAATGAAGTAAGAGATATTAAAACTTATATTTTTGACCAAGACCAAAGCCATTATTCCAATAATTTTATTGATAAATTAAAAGCTAGTACTTATATTAAAATCGAAAAATTTGTTTACTCTAAAGAAGAAATTAATTTGGCTCTCATCAAAGGGAAAGCTCAATTAGGTTTAATTATTCCACCTGATTTTAGTCGTAAATTATTAGCCAAACAAAAAGCGGATATTCAAATTATTATTGATGGTTCTGATTCAACAGTTGCTAATCAAATTCAGGGTGCTATTCAGCAATTAAGTTTTGCAGTTAGTGAAGAATTAAATAAATATTCAAAAGCCAAAAGCTCTTCTATTCAGGTTAAGCCCGTTTATTTATTTAACCCAAACCTAGAGACGCCATTTTTTGTATTACCCGCACTTTTAGGTATTATTGTTTTTTTGGTTACTACTTTTTTATGTTGTTTATCAATTGTCAAAGAAAAAGAAAGAGGTACGCTTGAACAATTATTAGTTACACCTTTAAGCCCGCTAGGACTAATGATTGGAAAAATAATACCTTATATTGGTATTGGACTTTTTGATTTTAATTTAAGTTTATATTTAATTTTTGTTTTATTTGGCATTGATGTAAAAGGTAGTCTTTTATTACTTGAATTAGCGACTTTTGTTTTTATGTTTTCGGCTTTAGGTTTAAGTTTAATTATTTCAACTATTTCAAGTAATCAGGCTCAGGCAGCTCAGCTAACGCAAATGGCTTTATTACCTTCAATATTTTTGTCTGGCTATGTTTTTCCATTTGACTCAATGCCAACAGTTTTTCAAGTAATTGGTTATATTTTGCCTGTTACACATTTTGTCAGGATTTCACGGGGCATAATTTTGCGTGGAGCTGACTTTGGTGATTTGGTCTTTAATTTTGGCGTTTTAACTCTTGAAGCAATTATAATTTTAGCTATTAGTATTAAACTTTTTAAAAAACAATTAGTTTAATTTTCTATTTTTGTACAGCAGTCAGTATTATTTTATAGAATCAGTAAGATAAATACCAATAAACAATATAGATATGGGTTCTAATATTAAATCGAAGCTTTACGCCTTTGAGCTGACAAAAAGATGTAATTCTCAAACAGCAGAGAAATTAGCAGTTTCATTAATGGATGCTCAGGTTGATCTTAATCCTCATCAAATTGAAGCAGCTTTATTTGCATTAAAATCACCTCTCTCAAAAGGAGCATTACTTGCCGATGAAGTTGGTTTGGGTAAAACTATAGAAGCTGGTATTTTACTTTCACAAAAATGGGCTGAACGAAAAAGAAAAATATTAATTATTACTCCTGCAAATTTGCGTAAACAATGGAGTCAAGAATTACAAGATAAATTTTTTCTTCCTTCTATTATTTTAGAAACTTCCAGTTTTAATACAAATACTAAAAATAAAAACTTTAATCCTTTTATTCAAAATACAATAATTATTACTTCTTTTCAATTTGCTTCTTCCAAAAATTCATATATTAATTCTATTGAATGGGATTTAGTTGTAATTGATGAAGCTCATCGCCTCAGAAATGTATATAAAAAACAAAACAAAATTGCAAATAATATAAAAACTGCAATTGAAAAAGCAAATAAAAAAATATTATTAACCGCAACTCCTTTGCAAAATTCATTATTGGAGTTATACGGCTTAGTGAGCTTAATAGATGATTATGCTTTTGGTGATTTGAAAAGCTTTAAATCTCAATATAGTAAATTAATATCAGATGATTCATTTGATGAGTTAAAAGCTAGATTAAAACCAATTTGCCAGAGAACTCTTAGAAAACAAACTTTAAATATTAAATTCACAAAAAGAATTTGTTTAACCGAAGAATTTTATCCTCACCAAGACGAACAAAGACTTTATGATGAAGTTAGTGAATATTTGCGAAGTAATACTTTATATGCACTTCCAGCAAGTCAAAGAATATTAATGACTTTGGTACTTAGAAAATTATTAGCTTCTTCATCTTTTGCAATTTCTAATACCTTAAAAGCCTTAGTTGAGAAATTAAATACTTTATCAAAATCAAATAATACTTCTGATAATAATTTACAAAAAGTAATTTCTGAAGATATTGAGAATATAGATGAATTAGAAGATGAATTGAAAGAACAAAATGAAATAGAAATTGAAGAAATTGAACAAATAGAACTTTCAAAAGAAGAAATTAATGAAATTATTAAAGAAAAAAATATTCTTGAAAAACTACAAAAATTAGCTGAATCAATCAAGATTAATGCAAAAGGAGAAAAACTTTTAACCGCAATAGAAAAAGGATTTGAGAAATCAAAAGAACTTGCAGAAAATCAAGAATATAAACCAAAAGCTCTGATTTTTACTGAATCGACTAGAACGCAGGAGTATATAAAAAATATTTTAGAAAATTCGCAATTTAAAGACAAAATTGTTTTATTTAATGGTTCTAATACCGATTTGAAGTCTAAGCTAATATATAAAAACTGGATTCAAAAGAATAAAGGTAATTCAAAAGTAACTGGTTCAAAAACAGCAGATATGAGAGCCGCTTTAGTTGATTATTTTAAAGAAGAAGCACAAATTATGATTGCCACTGAAGCCGCCGCCGAAGGTATGAATTTGCAGTTTTGTTCTTTGATTGTTAATTATGATCTTCCTTGGAATCCTCAAAGAATTGAACAAAGAATTGGACGATGTCATCGTTATGGACAAATTCATGATGTAGTTGTAGTAAATTTTTTAAATAAAAAGAATGAAGCGGATCAAAGAGTTTATGAATTATTAAAAGAAAAGTTTAAGCTTTTTGATGGTGTGTTCGGAGCTAGTGATGAAATTCTTGGAAATATTGAAAGTGGTATCGATTTTCAAAAAAGGATTGCCGATATTTATCAGAAATGCCGTTCTATTGAAGAAATAAATAATTCATTTGAAGAGCTGAATCAAATAATACAACCACAAATTGATACTGAAATTAAAAAAACTAGACAAAGTTTATTAGAAAATTTTGATGCAGAAGTCCATGATAAGCTGAAAATTACACTTGATGAAAGTAAGCGATTTATAAGCAAATATGAAAATTGGCTTTGGGAAATTACTAAATATTCACTAGATAAGAGAGCCGTTTTTTGTGAAGAAAATAAAACATTTGAATTAATTGAAGAACCTGAAAATTTGAAAGATATACTCAAAGGTACATATAAACTTGGTAAGCCTAATGAAAATTATTTTGTGTATAGAATGGGGCATCCGCTTGCTGAGCATATAATAAGCAAATGCAAAAAACAAGAAATACCTACTCAAGAAATAATATTTGATCTCAGTAATCATAAGCCTAAAATTGCAGTATTAAAAAACTTAAAAGGTAAAAGTGGCTGGCTTCAGGTAAGGCAATTAACAATTAATTCACTAGAAACAGAAGATTTTTTAATTTGTATTGGACTTGCTGATAATAATGAAGAGCTAGAAGAAGAGCAGGTAAGAAGAATAATTGAACTAGCGATACTTGATCAAAAAGAATACTCTGAAGATTTATCAGTACTAAAAATACTTGAAAATTTAAAAGAAAAAAGACAAAAAGAAATATTGCAATTAACAAATAAACAAAATGCAGAATTACTGGATAAAGAAATGGACAAGCTCGATAAATGGGCGGAAGATCAGAGAAATGCCTTGAAAATAATATTAAAAGACTTTGACGAACAAATTAAAGAATGTAAAAAACAAGCTCGTCTTGCTCCCAATTTACCAGAGAAATTAAAATTGGAAAAAGAAAGAAAAAAGATTGAAACAGAAAGAGATCGCTCATGGAAAGAATACGATAACTCTGC
>CANLFK010000025.1 GCA_947489925.1 Candidatus Caenarcanales bacterium | reverse complement strand
GTATTTTGTTAATAAATTCTATAAAATTATTCTGCATAGAAATTCCTTAGTCTGTTTTTCTATGCTCTTTTTATCATCTTTTTCCCACTCATGCAAAATCCTTGGGGGCTGGGGGGTTTGTTGAGTCATGAAATATTCAAGGACTATTTTAATCGGGGATTGTTATAGCTAGTAAATCAATAAAAAAACCAGAACTCAAACGATTAAGTCAGAAATTCTGGTTTTGAAATTGAATTAAAGTTTTAAACTAAAAAATGTTTATTGTTCGATTTTATCGCTTTTATCCAAGATCATGTTGTTAGGCTTAGATTCTTCCATTTGCATTTTGTTTTTCATGCTAGCTTCTTTAATTTTACTTAAATTGCATCCAGCATCAACAGCGATTTCTTTAATGCTACCTGGCTGAATTTCTTTACCTTCAGGAGTAAGCCAAGTTGGATAACCAGTAACTTTCTTCTCTCTGCAAGCTTTTGGATTTTCTTCGCAGTCTACATATGATAATTCGCTAAACAAATTGCCAAATTCAGCTTTTTGTTCTTTACAATGAGGACACCAAGAAGTGCCATACATAGTAATACCTTTTTCTTTAATACATTGAACTAAAGCTTGATCTTCTTCGGTTATTTGTCTGGCTGCTTTCATTTTGCCTTTAGCAGACCAAGCACCAGTCGAAATTAAACTAATGCAAAGTAAAAATAAAAATAAAGATGTTTTTTTCATAAAAATTTAAGCTCTCTGTAGATTGAGTGATTCAAATTTATTGTATATTCTTTTAGCTATAATGCAAAGAGAACTACCTATTTTCTAGCCAAAAGTTTAGTATCAATATGCTTTTATTAGGATTTTTTGACATTAAGATTATTACACTAATGTCAGTTCAACGAAAGGAAAATCTAATAATCCAAATTCCAAATTTTAAGAATTTAATCCGCAGTCAAAGGCTAGCTCTAATCTTTTTTCTTTAAAAGTTTTATTATATTGTTGGCGAATTTCTCCAGAAATATTACCGCTAATATGTAAAGAACAAGCCCTCAAAAGCCTGACGAATTCACGGAAAATCATAAAGTCTATTTCTTCAAACTCTTTTCTTATATTGTCTAATAATTCTTCTTTTGCTTTAGTATTTAAATTTTTTTCTTTACTTTCTAAGCCTAACTCAAAAGCTCTATTAAACCGCTGAGAGTTTCGAGCTGATTCAAAACATCTTTTTAGACTATTGCTTAAAGCTTTGCTCTTTTTTTCAATTTCGGAATAAGGCAATATTAAATTTGTTTCAACTTCTTCATCAAAAGCTTTTAATATTTGTTCAAGTTTATTATTTTTGCAATTCATTATTAATTAATAATTACGAGAAATTATATAGTCAGCAATTTGATGCAAAGGCGGAAAAGAAATATTAATTTCTAATAAGGCTTTTTTTGCTTCGACTATTAATTCTTGGGCTTTTAATTTTGATTGATTAATTCCAAGAAGTTTAGGATAAGTATTTTTATTTTGAGCTAAATCTTTACCCGCTGTTTTGCCTAAAGTTACTGAATCACTTTCTAAATCGAGCAAATCATCAATAATCTGAAAAGCTAAACCAATATTGAGAGCATATTTTTCAAAAGCTTTTAATTCTAATTCATTGGCTTCAGCCGCTAAAGCTCCGCTCATAATACTGGCTTTCAAAAATACTCCAGTCTTTAATTTATGTATATTTTCTAATATTTCTAATTCTTTAATCTCAAGATTTGTATAATTTAAATCCAGCATTTGTCCGCCAGTCATGCCCGATGCTCCGATTGATTTTATTATTTCTTGATTGATTGTCAATAATATTTTAGGTGGTAAATCAGCTTGCAAGCATAAACCTAAACCTTCAATTAAAAGAGCATCTCCAGCTAATAAAGCGGTTGCCTCATCAAAAGCAATATGGCAAGTTGGTTTTCCACGCCTCAAATTATCATTATCCATACAAGGCAAATCATCATGAATCAAACTCATACTATGAATACATTCCAAGCCAGCCGCAATAGGCAAAGCTTTTTTCCAATTATTTGGATTTGGTTTTAAAGCTTCAAAAACACTTAAACACAAAATCCCTCTTAATCTTTTACCACCATTTAAACAGCTATAAGCCATTGCTTTCCACAAATTATTAGCCAAAGGCTTTTCGCTGAGAGCTTCTTTTAAGAATTCCTCGACTAAAGTTTTCTTTTCGGCTAAAAAGCTTTTTAATTCCAATTTTGTCTTGAGAGCTGTTATTTTATGATTATCAAGATAAAGACCATCAAAATGATAAAAATAAAATTCTTAATAAACAGCTTTGTCTGTAAGTTTTGTTATTTTATCTTATTTTGCATTTCATTCTTGACTTTGCGAATTATTTTATTTAACTGGATTTAATACTTTTTTCATATAGGATCAGGTATTTTTTCAATAAATTCTATAAAATTATTTTGCATAGAAACTCCTCTGTAATAATGTTAAACCAAGAAGAGATTTCTCCTTATTCAAAAGCTAAACAAATTCTAAATTTTCAGTTCTCATCAATTCAGGCCGAATTAGCTCAGCTTGAACAAATTATAATCAATGAATTTATTCCTCAGGCTGGTCCACTGACTGAAATTATAAAATATATTCTCATGAATGGAGGCAAGAGAATTAGACCTTCTTTGGCTTTGGTCATAGGTAATTTAAGTTCAACTAGCCAAAATAATAAATTAAGCCCCAAACATTATGAATTAGCCCAATTAACCGAATTGATTCATACTGCAAGTTTGGTACATGATGATATTTTAGATGAAGCTATTTCTCGGCGTGGAAAAGACAGCATTCATGTAAAATGGGATACCAAAATTTCAGTTATTACGGGAGACTTTTTATTTGCTCAGGCTTCGGTTAAATTAGGAAAGTTAGAATGCAATGAAATAGTTTGTATTTATGCTGATGTTTTAGCTAATTTGTGTATTGGTGAATTGAAACAAGCTCAGTATCGATTTGATATTGCGAATTTAAACTGGGACAATTATCTGGAAAAGTCTTTTCATAAAACAGCTAGTTTATTTGCCGCCACGACCAAAAGTGCTGGTTTATTAAATAATCAAAGTCCTGAAATAATTAATGATTTATATAATTTTGGCAAAAACTTGGGCTTAGCTTTTCAGATTATTGATGATTTACTTGATTTTATTTCCACTGAAAAGGATTTAGGAAAACCAATTCTGACAGATTTAAAACAAGGAATTTTAACTGCTCCAGTTTTATATGCTCTGAATGACTCAAATGAAAGTATTAAACTTAATTTGACTAATTTAATTCAAAGTCGCTTTCCAGACGGAAGCAATAATTTAAAAGAAGCCGAAAAAATTATTAAAGAAAGTGGTGCTTTTGAAAAAACTTTTAATTTAGCCAAATCATATATTCAGCAAGCAAATAATAATTTAAAAGCTTTGCCAGACAATGAATACAAAAAAGATTTATTTTTACTTGGTGATTTTATATTAGCTCGGCTTATCTAAGCTCCTACAAAATATGAATTACAAGCTTTATCAATTAATTCTTTAGTCAGTTTAAATGGGGCTTTTACTTTTTTAAATCGACAAGTATCAGTAGCTCTGGCAAAAATATCACGAGGGTCGCAAGCTCTGAGCGGTCTGCCAGCTTTGGAATAATGAGTTTGAATTAAATACTCTAAATCAGCGTCTTCCCATTTAATATTGGCTTTTTCGGCTTCATTTGCAAAAATTTGGCAATAAGTTTCAAGGCTTGGAAAATCGATTTTTATTTTATAAGCTAGTCTTCGTAAAAACGCATCGTCAATTAATTTTTTGGGATCTAAATTAGTTGAAAAAACCGCAAAAACTTTAAAAGGTACTGTAATTTGTTGTCCCGTTTTCAAAGATAAAATGTCTTTTTGTTTTTCTAAAGGAATAATCCAACGATTCAATAAAGTTTCGGGTTGTTCTTTTTGTCTGCCAAAGTCATCAATTACAAAAACACCACCATTAGCTTTAATTGAGCTTGGAAACTGATAACTTGGTCCTTCTGGGTCATATTGTAAATCGGCAGAAGCAATATTAAATTCAGGACCGACAATAATACAAGGTCTTTGCACTTCAATCCAACGATTATCTTGATCCGCTTTAAGTGCTGGAAAAGTCCCTGCTTGCACGGTTTTATCAATTGGTTTATGCTGGAAATAGTCAAAAAACCTCATTGGAACACCTTGTACCTGAATAGCATATGGTACTTTAATAGTTGTCGCATAACAACGAGTAATTCGTTCCGCAACGCTTGTTTTACCAGTTCCAGCTGGACCATACATAAATAATGACTTACCAGAAGTAATAGCTGGTCCAATTTCATCAATTGTCTTTTCGCTCAAAACCAAGTCTTTATAGGCTTTTCTTAAGTCTTCTTCGCTAAAATTTAATTCGCCATAATGTTGAGTAACCGCTTCAATATAATCAGCTAAAGCAACTGGAGCCGGTCCAACATAATTAGAAGATTTTAAAACATTTTCGGCACGATTATAACCGCTTGAAGTTAAACGATAATTTTTATTAAAGCCGCCCAATCCAGTAGTGCTAGTTACTTCAAGGAATTTTTCTTCAGTTAATTTCATAAGCATTGGATCAACAATACTATGCAAAGGTAATCTAATTTGATTGGCTAAATCTTTGCCCGTGCCAGTGCTTTGATAAAAAAGACATTTTAATAATAAATCTTGTACCGAAATAGGACTTAAACCCAAATCATGCATTCCAGAAGGTGGTGCAAAAAAGTCTTGTTCTTTGGTTGGAATAATACCGCCCATTTCTGGCTGATTATCATTAATTTTTACAGTATTTGATTTTGTGTCTAAACTAAAGCTAGGATTTTTATTTAAGCCCGTTTGTTTCAGGCTGCTAAAGCTTAAATCATTATTATGAGAGGTCTGTTCTTGGGTAAAACGGGAAAAATCTTGCAATTCATTATTGGCGGGTGGAGCATAAGTTGCGGGTTCTGGACTAGTTAATCTATCATTTAATAAATTAATATCATTATCTTCTTGAGCTACAGATGAATCATTATTATTGTTCTTTTGATTAATTTGCTTAAATAAATCTTTCAAATCCATAAAAATAAAATGTTAAATACCAGAGTTAATAAATTATTTCCCGATTCAGTTCAAGTTTTATTAGGGAAAGCCTTAATTCAATAGCAAGTTACCAATAAAAAGCACAAAAACCCTCAAGAATTCAAGTCTTAGACCCCTCGGCTTAAGCCGTTCCCCGAAGGGGACACTCAATAAATCTGTTTTTTAAATTTTATGTCTTCAAGATTTTAATGTCTAACTCCACTCTCTAATAGCCCACTTTCAGGGGGTTGGGGGTGAAAGACAAAATTCTTTAACAAAAAAACTTGCCATTGTGATTGCTTTAAAGTTTCCCTTGAATCGGCATTTTCAGATTTTCTTTTCATCGAACTCACATTAATTCAATAGCAAGTTATCAATAAAAAACACCATATTTAAAATTAATTCTTAAACTTTAAGCTCTAATAAAGCTTTTTCAAGTTCTTCTTTTTTAGGAGCTGTTCCATGCCATTTAACCTGATTTTCCATAAAAGAAACGCCTTTTCCTTTAATCGTATTAGCAATTATTACTAAAGGTTGGGCTGTATTATCTCGCTGAGAGCTTTCTTTTAAAACATTCTGTAAAGCTTCAATATTATGCCCGTCCACTTCTTTTACTAGCCAACCAAAAGCCTTAAATTTTTCGGGCAAAGGTTCTAAAGCCATAGTTTTTTCGGTCATACCATCTAATTGTAAGCGGTTACGGTCGATAATAGCAGTCAAATTACCTAATTTATAATGCGAAGCCGCCATAATAGCTTCCCAGTTTTGCCCTTCTTGCAATTCTCCATCACTTAAAAGAGCATAAACTTTATTTTTACTATCAGCCTTTAATCTCAAACCTAAAGCAACACCATTTGCAATAGATAAACCATGTCCCAAAGAACCAGTTGAAACTTCTACTCCAGACACTTTTAATCTATCAATATGACCTTGAAATTTAGAATTTATTTGACGAAAGGTATTTACAAACTCATTTGCCGAAAAGTAACCAGCTAAAGCCAAAACTGCATAAACTGCTGGTGAAGCATGCCCTTTACTAATAATTAAATAGTCTCTCTCGTCCCAATCAGGATTTTGAGGATTATGTTTTAAAATATCAAAATAAAGCACGGCCAAAATATCAGCCACCGATAAAGAACCACCCGGATGCCCAGAATTTGCATTAGTAATAGCCTTCAGAGCTAAACTTCTAATTTCTTGGGCAATTTGACTTAAAGACTGAAGTGAATTCATGGTGGCTAAGATTTTTTAATTAGGGGCTGGAGCTGAATAAGAATACGGTTGTATATCAGCTGTGGCTAAGTTTGCTTGTTTTTCAGCTTGTTGAATTGCTCTCTCTCTGCGAATTTGAGTAATACAACCAGTTCCAGCTGGAATTAACTTACCAACAATCACATTTTCTTTTAAGCCTCTAAGCCTGTCAGATTTACCTTCCAAAGCACTTTCTGCTAATATTCTGGTTGTTTCTTGGAAGCTAGCCGCTGAAATAAAGCTATTTGTATTTAAACTTGCCTTGGTAATTCCGAGCAGAACATGTTTAAAGGTAGCTTCCTCACCATTTTCTTCAGCGACAATTTTTTCATTGGCTCTGCCTACTTCGGCTAATTCAGCTAATTCACCAGGCAAAAATATTGTATCACCCGGATCTTCAACTTTTACCTTCATAGTCATTTGTCTGACAATTACTTCAATATGTTTATCTGAAATATCAACACCTTGTCCACAATAAACCTCTTGAACTTCATTGATTAAATGCAACTGAACAGCTTCTAAACCTAATACTTCCATAACTTGATGAGGATTAATAACTCCATCAGTTAAAGGCTCACCAAATTTAACCTTTTGCCCTTGATCAATTAGTAAGTTTTGTCCTAATGGAATTTCAACTTGTACTTGACCTTCCACTCCCTGAATAGTAACTTTGACTTCACCAGAAATAGATTCAATGCTAACAATTCCTTCCATTGGGCATAAAATAGCGGGCTCTTTTGGTTTTCGAGCTTCTAGCAATTCTTCAACCCGTGGTAAACCTTGAACAATATCTCCAGTCTTTTGCTGTTCAAAAATTAAAGTAGCTAACTGATCGCCTCTTTGAACTAAACCACCAGACTCAACTTGTAATTGTGCTCCTTGACTGATTAAATAAGGTCTTCCTCTGCGTAAAATAATTGCATTTGGCTGAATAGCAACTACCTGCCCAGAATAATTAGAAATCAATCCTTCTTCAAGCAAATCTCCTTTACGCAAATAATCACCAACTTTTAAATCTTTCAACTCATTTTGGGTAATTTCACGATGTAAATGATCTTTGGTAATTAAAAGCAATTTACGCTCATCAGTTGGGCTTAATCGTACTTCACCGCCTGAATTTGAAAGCACTTGAGTCTTAGCAATCGCATCGCCAGATTTAACTTCAGAACCTTCATCTATTAATAAATAAGTGGTGCTAGTTTCACTTTCTCTGCGGAGCAAAATAGCATCTTGCACAATAATAGCTAAATTACCATTACTATGCTCTAAATGACCTTTTAACATTTTCAAGTCATCGCTCATTTCAAGCATTAAGCTGGTTCTAATTAATTGTCCACCCTCCAAATTCCTGACTCTATCACCGTTTTTATAAAGTATTTGTGTAACTGGCACAATTTTAATTTCAGCCGAAGAAGCCTTAGTTTTTAAATTGACTTTTGGTGGGCTAATTTCAAAAACTTGAACTGGACGCACAAATACTTTAACTTGTCCACTTTCTTCATCAGCAATTAAGCTAACTAATGATTTACCTTTGGCTTTAACTCCAGTCATAATGACAGTACCATCATCAATGATAGTTTCATCTTCAATTTTTAAATCTTCTGGATCTTCCAAATCATAAACTTCACCAGGCCTGATAATAGCTTCATAAATAATATCATTTTCAATTTTAAGCTCAACAATACCATCAATACGAGTGATTACATCTTTTACTATTTCTTGCCCAGCTACAACTCTGTCACCATTTTCAACATATTTTAAGCTAATGTCTTTGCTGATTGAATGGATTTCTTCGGGAATAAAGTAAATTGTACCTGTTTGATCAACCTCTAAAATGCGTTTTTCGTCTAATTGTAAATCTTCAGCATAACGAATTTCTCCGCTACAAGGTACTTTATGAATAGAATTAGAAGTTAATTCCGCTAAAATTAAACCATCTTCTACTACTTCAGTCGGCTGAATTTTAAAGGTGTATTTTTCATTATCCGAAATCTTCCAACAGTAATTACCTTGTTGAGTCTGCTCTAAATCAGCATTTGTCGGTTCAATTGAGGCAATAATAATATTTAAATCTTTTCCTTTTAAAAGCTTATTGAAAGGCTTACCATCATCATCAACACCTTTTTGAATATCAATTTCTGAAGAAAAACGCACAATACCAGCATGCTCACAATAAGTATTCGTTTCACTTAAAATAGTTCCAGACTGAATTTGTTGTCCATCTTCCACCACAATTTCAGAACCAGATGGTAAAGAATAAACCTGCCCTTCCATAATCCAAATACTGCCACTCTGGCTTGAAGTACGAGAAATATTACCAAAACGATCTTGTTTTTCATCAACTTCAAAATCTTTAAATACTACTTGCCCAGATAATGCCGACAAAATATCTTTATAAGCTCTCTCAGTCAATAATTTAGAAGAAGCTTCATTGTATTCAGCAATAACTTGGTCTTTTTTAAGTTCAGTATCGTTTAAATACTTAATTAAAGCCCCATTAGGTAATTTGTATTTGTCAGTTCCAACCAAGACGGTCAAATCTCTGGTTGTCTGCTGTACAATTTCTCCATATTTTGTGCGGGTTTCTTTAGTATAAGCAGTATCATAAGTTAATTTGCCCGCTTTAGTAGCTTTAACTGCCTTTCTGGCAACACCACCTGCTACAGCTCCTCCCGTGTGGAAGGTTCTCATGGTAAGCTGTGTTCCGGGTTCACCAATGGACTGTGCTGCAATAATACCAATTGCTTCACCCACTGGTACTGGTTTATTATTAGCCAAACTTGCACCATAACATTTAGCACAAATTCCTCTTTCACTCTCACAAGTCAAGGCTGATCTAACTTTTAATTCTCTAATGCCAGCTTCAGCAATTTTTTTAGCCAGAGCTCTAGTAATAACTTGATTGCGTGCACAAATTAATTCTTGAGTTTCAGGGTTTAAAACATCTTCAGCTGGAATGCGTGAGAAAATTCTCTTCTCTAAAGATAGCGTGTCTTTGCCACGGTCTTGTAATGGTTTTAAAACAATTCCTTTATGAGTGCCGCAATCTTCATTGTAAATAATGACATCTTGAGCTACATCCACTAAACGACGGGTTAAATAACCAGAGTCAGCTGTCTTAAGGGCTGTATCTACAATTCCTTTTCTGGCTCCATAACTAGAAATAATATATTCGGTAACTGTTAAACCTTCTCTAAAATTAGATTTAATTGGTTGATCAATAATTTTACCCTGTGAATCAGCCATCAAACCACGCATACCAACCAATTGTCTAACCTGTGATAAATTACCTCTCGCTCCAGAGAAAGCCATCATATAAACTGGATTTAAGCGGTCAAAATTCTTCACAACTTCTACCGTCAAAGCTTCAGTTGTCTCAGACCAAGTATCAATTACTCGATTATACCTTTCAACTTCGGTAATTTCACCTCTCTCAAACAGTTCTTTTGCTTCAGTAATTTTTTCATCGGCTTCGGCTAATAATTCTTTCTTTATTTCTGGTACTGATAAATCTTCAATTCCAATTGTAACGCCAGCTTGAGTTGAATAATGAAAACCAATATCTTTCAATGAATTTGCCAATTCCGCTGTCGCAGCCGTACCATAATTTTCATAAATATCAATCAAAGTTGAGCTTAAAGCTTTTTTGTCAAGCTGTTTATTTATAAAAGTGAAAGCTGGTTTATTTGGTATTTGAGACAAAATATCATTAATTGCCTGATTTACAATTACCCGACCTGGTGTGGTTTCAATAATATTACCAGTTGAAATTCTAACTTTAATTTGAGCATGAACATGTAAAAGACCAACCTCAAAAGCGGCTCGGGCATCAGCTAAATTAGCAAAAATTTGCCCAGCTCCTTTACACTCTTCGGGCTTATCAGAATTAGGTCTGTCTACAGTTAAATAATATAAACCTAAAGTCATATCCTGTGTTGGAACAATAGAAGGCTGACCTGTTGCTGGCAATAAAACATTATTAGAAGCTAACATTAACATTCTGGCTTCCGCTTGAGCTTCAACCGATAATGGAACATGAATAGCCATTTGGTCTCCGTCAAAGTCAGCATTAAACGAAGCACAAACTAATGGATGTAATTGAATAGCTCTACCTTCAACTAAAACTGGTTCAAAAGCTTGAATTCCTAATCTGTGCAAAGTGGGAGCTCTATTTAATAAAACTGGATGATCTTTAATTGATTCCTCTAAAGTTTCCCAAACCACTGTTAAGCCAGTTTCAATCATCTTTTTAGCAGTTTTAATATTTGGTGCTAAACCTTTTTTAATTAATTTTTCTATAATAAAAGGCTTAAATAATTCCAGTAAAATTGGTGCTGGAACTCCACACTGATGCAATTTTAAATTAGGTCCAACTACAATAACAGAACGACCAGAATAATCAACCCGCTTTCCTAAAAGATTTTGCCTAAATCGTCCTTGCTTTCCTTCAATAATATCAGACAAAGACTTAAGCCTGCGTCCATTACTACCAACAACTTCCCGTCCACGACGACCATTATCAATTAAAGCATCAACTGCCTCTTGCAACATTCGTTTTTCATTACGAACAATGATTTCGGGAGCATACATCTCCTTTAATTTGATTAAACGATTATTACGATTAATAACCCGACGATACAAATCATTTAAGTCACTAGTGGCAAAACGACCACCATCTAATTGCACCATTGGTCTTAAATCTGGTGGCAATACTGGCAATAAATCCATAATTATCCAAGCTGGATCTATTTTTGAATTAACCAATTTATCAATTAGTCTCAATCTTTTAATTAATTTAATTCTTTTTTGAGCACTTGATTTATTTTCTTTTAAATCAGCTTTCAAAGTAATTACTAATTCCTCAAGCCCCGGTATACTTAAAACTTTACCTTGAGACTGTCTTGGAGCATCTGGAAATTCATATACAACACGAGTCAATTTATCTAAAAGCTTTAGGATTGCTTCAGCTCCCATCTCAGCTTCAAATTGAACTTCTCCTTTTAAAGTTAATTCATCATATTCATCTTCACCCAATAATTGACCTTGCTTTAATTCGCTTGTCCCAGCATCAGTAACAATATAAGAATTAAAATAAACTACTTGCTCCAATTCACGCAGAGGAACTTCAAGCAATAAACTTAAATAACTAGGTATACCTTTCAAATACCAAATATGCACAACTGGCGAAGCCAAACTAACATGCCCCATTCTATAGCGTCTAACACGAGATTCAGTTACTTCGACACCACAAACTTCACAAATAATCCCTCTATATCTAATTCTTTTATATTTTCCGCAAGCACATTCCCAGTCTTTTACTGGTCCAAAAGTCTTTTGGCAAAATAAGCCTTCTCTTTCTGGTAATAAAGTACGATAATTTATAGTTTCAGCTTTTTTAACTTCGCCAAAAGACCATTGCTTAATTACTTCGGGTGAGGCAATTTTTATTTGTATTAAATCAAAGGAATCTAATCTGGACTCATTGGTGTAGTCGATCATGTCATTACTCATGTTGTTTTGCTCCGCTTCTTTTATAAGTTATTTTTATGTTAATCTTCGCTTGATTCAGTGCTAGCTAATTTTAAAAATTTATCATCTAAATCATCTTCTTCTAAAGCTACTCCTGCGGGTATTGGTATTATATTAGGTCTTCCATAGGGAGCCGATAAAATCATGCCCTCATTAATCTTGACATCTAATTCATGCAATTGACCCTGCAAATCAGTACCCATAACTTTCATGTCAAGTCCTAGTGATTGTAATTCACAAACTAAAACCTTAAAGGATTCAGGTACACCAGGTGATGGTAAAGTTTGACCTTTAACAATTGCTTCATAAACGCGACTTCGTCCAATCACATTATCCGATTTAACAGTCAGCATTTCCTGTAAATTATATGAAGCTCCATATGCTTCCAAAGCCCAACATTCCATTTCTCCAAGTCTTTGTCCACCAAACTGAGCTTTTCCACCCAATGGTTGCTGAGTAACTAAAGAATATGGTCCAGTAGAGCGAGCATGCATTTTATCATCAACCAAATGCACAAGCTTCATCATATACATTCTGCCAACTGTTACTGGTTGATCAAATTCTTCACCAGTACGACCATCTATTAATCTTACTTTTCCATCATCACTAATCCAGTCAAGCCCAGATTTTTCTTTGGCTTTTTTAATTTCGCCAAGTACCAATTTGCGTGAAGCTTCTTCTTCATACATTTCATCAAAAGGCCAAACTTCATAATTTTGATCAAGTAGCCAGCCAGCCAAGCCAAGCATTGTTTCATAAACCTGCCCAACATTCATACGACTAGGTACTCCAAGTGGATTCAAAATAATATCAAGCGGTCTACCATCTGGTAAATGTGGCATATCTTCAACTGGCAAAATTTTAGAAACAATACCTTTATTTCCATGTCTACCAGCCATTTTATCTCCAACCCGGATCTTTCTTTTTTGGGCAATATGAATTCTTACCATTTTATTGGCAACTGGCGGTAATTCATCACCTTTCAAGCGATCAAGTATATGAACTCCAACAACCCGTCCACCCTCAGTATGAGGAACTTTTAGAGAATTATCCTTGACATCTCTAGCTTTTTCCCCAAAGATTGCTCTTAATAATTTTTCTTCTGGTGGCTGATCAGATTCACCTTTTGGCGTAATTTTACCTACCAAAATATCACCAGATTTCACCAATGAACCAATACGAATAACACCATTATCATCTAAATTTCTAAGAGCATCTTCCGAAACATTAGGTATTTCACGGGTTATTTCTTCTGGTCCTAATTTAGTAGAACGAGCATCTATTTCCAGTTTTTCAATATGAATTGAAGTATAAACATCATTTTGGATCAACTTTTCAGATAATAAAATAGCATCTTCAAAGTTATAGCCTTCCCATGGCATAAAAGCTACCAAAAGGTTTTTACCTAAAGCCAATTCGCCTTGCTCTGAAGATGGACCATCTGCCAAAACTTGACCAGGCACAATACGATCACCTAGCCTAACAATAGGTCTTTGATTAACACAAGTGTCTTGATTACTGCGTAAAAATTTGGCTAAATGATAATTAGTAATATGTTTTTCGCCATCATATTGTATTTGCAATAAATTACTACTAACAGATTTTACTTCCCCAGCAGAGCGAGCAATACAGCACATACCTGAATCTCTAGCTACTTGTCTTTCTAGTCCAGTCCCAACAATAGGGCGATCAGAACGAAGTAAAGGCACAGCTTGCCTCTGCATATTTGCACCCATTAAAGCTCGGTTTGCATCATCATGTTCCAAAAACGGAATCAAAGAAGTTCCCAAAGAAACAATTTGAACTGGGCTAATAGCGACAAAGTCTACCTGAGAAGGCGGAATAGTTAAGAAATCACCTTTATAACGAACTGGAATTAAATCACCAAGTAAATTTCCTTCTGGATCAGCTCGCATGTCTCCAGGTGCGACACGGTATAAATCTTCATCATGGGCGGATAAATAAACCATCTCAGCCGTGATTTTACCGTTTACAACTTTTCTATAAGGTGTTTCAAGGAAACCAAATTTATTAACCCTTGCATATGTTGCCAAACTACCAATTAATCCAGCATTTGGACCTTCAGGAGTTTCAACAGGACAAATTCGTCCATAATGAGAAGGATGAATATCTCGGACTGCAAAACCAGCTCTTTCACGAGTTAAACCACCAGGCCCTAAAGCGGACAAACGCCTTTTATGAGTTAATTCAGCTAATGGATTAGTTTGATCCATAAACTGAGATAATTGACTTGAACCAAAAAACTCTTTAATAGCTGCAACCAAAGGCTTAGGATTTAATAAGCTTGATGGAGTTAAGGTGTCAGCATCAGAAAGAGTCATTCTCTCACGAATAATTCTTTCTAAGCGGTTTAAACCTACTCTAAACTGATCACGAATCAACTCTCCAACAGAACGAATACGACGATTACCTAAATGATCAATATCATCTACATTTCCCATTTCATAATATAAATCAATCAAATAATCAGTTGAAGCAACAATATCTTCTCTTGTTAAAACAGTAATAGTGTCTGGAATATTAAGACCTAATTTGCTATTTATTTTATAACGACCAACTTTACCTAAATCATATCTTTTTTCATCAAAGAAGCGAGATTGTAAAGCTTGAAAACCACCTTGTACGCTTGGCGGATCACCAGGTCTAAGCTTTCTATAAATTTCGATTAAAGCTTGTTCACGGTTTTGAACTGGATCTTTTTCTAAAGTTTTTTCTAAAAATTCGCCATGATGGAATAATTTAGGAATTTCTTCTCTGGAATAACCTAAAGCAATTAAAAGTGTTGTAATGTAAATTTTGCGATTTTTATCAATTCTAACAATAATTAAATCATTATTATCGCCTTCCAGTCTAAGCCACGCTCCTCTAGTTGGAATTAAAGTGGCATTAAAAGTTCTTTTTCCGTTTAAATCGGTATCTCTTTTATAATAAACACCAGGAGATCTTGTAATTTGGCTGACTACAACCCGCTCAGCTCCATTAACCACAAAAGTCCCTTTTTCAGTCATCATTGGAATTTCACCAATAAACATTCTGGACTCTTTTACTTCACCAGTTTCACGGTCTACTAAGCGAACATTTGCATAAAACTTTTTGGTATAACTTTGATCATTTTGTCTAGCTTCAGCTGGCGTTTTGGCTTTCTTGTCTTCGGTATGATCTTCAAATATATAGTCATCATGTAAGAAGTAAAGCTCTAAACGACCGGTATAATCTTTAACTGGAGAAAAGGCTTTTAACTCTTCTGCCAAACCTTCCTTTAAAAACCATTCAAAAGAATTTTTTTGGATTTCAGCCAAATCTGGCAATACAGACCATCTTAATTGGTCATAATCGTACTTTGCAAAGGGGCAAACTCGTTTTTCCGAGATATTTGTCATTCGGCTCTCCAGGAGATGAAAGATCTAGGGGAATTTGAAAACAAAAGCTTATTCCAGACTTAATTAATTATAATAATAAGAATTGAAACAAAAATTATACCTATTAGTTCTTTTTAAGTCAATTTTGTTATATGGGCAAAAAAAAAGGCCGTTAGGCCATAAAAAGGTACTTGGCAAGGGGCTATCTTCCCGGAGCGTTACCACTCGAGTATTGTCACTGCTAATTGTCTTTACTGCCGTATTCGGAATGGGAACGGGTGTTTTCCAATTGCTTGCTAACCAAGTGATATATATTTAACCGTACTATTTTACTTTTGTCAATTGTTTATTTTAAGTTTTTTTATTTATTTTTTAATTGCATGTTTTTTTTAATTAAGTGGAATAACATATATTAATATAAATTGTTAAACAATTGTTTTACATTATGTCAAAATATATAGGAATTAGAATATCTGACGAGGTTGAAGAAGCTCTTTCTAATATTTCAAAAAATACTAAAAAAACCAAGTCTTTTCATATAAAGAAAGCCCTAGAGCAGTACTTAGAAGACTTAGAAGATTATTTAGAAGGTTTACATATTTTAAGCCTTAAAAACAAAACTTATTCATTAGAAGAGGTTAAAGCAAAGATAGACTTAGAATGAATGAATATAAAATAGAATTTGATGATTTAGCTCAAAAACAGCTCTCTAGGCTAGATAAGCAAAGCCAAAAACAAATTATTTCTTTCCTAGAAAGTTTATTGATAAAAATTAATAGAAATGGAATTAATCCTTTTTTGCTAGGCAAGCCATTAATGGGTAATTTCAAAGGCTTATACCGCTTTAGAAGTGGTAACTTTAGATTAATTTGTAAAATAAAAGAAAACAAATTAATAATTTATGTTTTGAAAATAGGACATAGAAAAGACATTTACGAATAACTATAAATATAAACACCTCATTCAGAGAGTGGAAAAACTATAAATAAAATATCTGTGAAATCAGCGTTATCTGTGTCCATCTGCGATTCAGACAATTAAAGCTTTTTAAATATATCAAATCCAAAATAACCTTTTCTGACTGAGAAATTTAATAATTGTCCTTCTTTTATTTCTGATTCCAAGGGGAATTTTATATCTTTAATATAATTTTTAATTTTAATAGTGGTTTTTTTTCCATTTGGCTCTCTACTTCTATGTCTATATGTGATTCTTACTTCTAAAATTGGAGTTTTTATGCTTTTAGTCTAAGTACGGTACAAAACTTTTGAAATCGTGATTGAATGAATGAAAGCAAGGATATTTTTGATAAATAATTCGCAATTTAAAATCCAGTGTCTCAATTCCTCGATTCCAAGCTTGAATAAACTTATT
>CANLFK010000024.1 GCA_947489925.1 Candidatus Caenarcanales bacterium | reverse complement strand
CAGAACAAGCTGTTCAAAAAAGAGAAATTGAGCATTTATCACGCGAACAAGAACAACAAAGAAATAGACTTGAACAAATGGTCGATTTATTTAAGCAAAGAATGACTGCCAAGCCAGATGCGACAAGCTAGCGGAATAATGAAAAAAGCTTGGAAAAAAAGTCAATAACTCCACCAAAAAAGTCAATCGACTTTATAAAGTTAGAAACTTTCTTCATCATTTTTTTCGGCTTCAAGTTCGTCCAAAGAGTCTGACCAAGTTAATAAAGTCAAATTGTACTCAACTTCAGGATCTTTAGATTTACGATCTTCAAGAATTAAGCCAATAATTTTAGCTCCCGTCAAAATATCTTCCCGAATATGAATACATCTATAATTTAAAGGTGGCATAGTCATACCTTCATGAATTTTTAATTGTAATAAATAGCAATCATTAACTTGAAAATCAATATTATCTGGGGAAGCAATGTCTACTGCTAGGCTCAAACCAGTTTGGCTAATATCTCGGGTAAAGAATTGCGTTAATTTATAAGTTTTAGTATCTACTAATAAAATAGGTGTTCTAAAAACAACTCTGGGAGCGGAGCGAGCCTCAAGAAAATTCTTTAATCTTTTTAATTCAATCAAATCATATGCAATTGTATTGTCTTCTGGCTTCCCGTATGCCGTAACTTCCATTGTTTCACCAACACGAGCAATCCAAAAACGCACGCCAAAAATCTTAGGTGGAGCTAATAAAATAGCAGTTCCTCGGGGCAAGCTCAATAAATTTTCTTGCGAAGATAAAAGCACTGAATTCCACTTATTAATATCCCGCCCGACATCTGAAGAACTACCCAAAAAAGATTGATCTAAAGTTAAAACAAGATTAAGGCTTTGGTCTGGTTTTTCAATAATTTTACCAACCGCAAAACCTCTTTTACCATCGGGCAAGCAAATTTTTGCACTCATCCAAATGTTTTGTGGACAATCAGTTTTCTTTTCTTTTTGCATTTCTTTATTTATTGGCTACAAAAATTCTTCTTTATAATTAATTCCACAAAAAATAGCTTTTAAACAATAAATTTAAGACATAAAAACAGAACAATTTGAAATTTCATGTATCATGTCAATTACTAAATCACTTAATTCGACTGCTGATAAACTATTAAAATGTCTCCAGAGCAGTAAAACATATTCTTTTTGGGATATTAAATCTGGATAAGCGGCAAAAAGCTTGTCTGGCGAAGGGTAAGCTCGATAACTATTAACAGCTCTTACCAAATCTAATGATTGAGTCAATTCGGTAATGGCGGCTTCAGATAAATCACAG
The DNA here is from genome assembly GCA_947489925.1 of Candidatus Caenarcanales bacterium. Taxonomy (GTDB): domain Bacteria; phylum Cyanobacteriota; class Vampirovibrionia; order Caenarcaniphilales; family Caenarcanaceae; genus JAAFJH01. The sequence continues at coordinate 15,428 of CANLFK010000024.1, read as the reverse complement.
CTGTTTATTCCTTGCTCGCAGGCACCTATAAAGCGAAACCAAAGTTCACTATTATAATTAATTACTGTTTTAAAATCATCAAATTGATGTTCTTTCATCTTTTTACCTTCAAGACTTAACCTACTTGACTTTAAGATAATGAGCAATGTTTAAAAATAGATTTAATTTTCAAATTATTTCCCTAAGAAAAGTTTTTATTTTTTTCTTGGCGTGATTGTAGCAAAAGATTTTTGACTATGCTAAAATCAATATCTAACTTTTGCTATAATGGAGAGATGGCTGAGCGGCTGAAAGCGACGGTTTGCTAAACCGTTATACTCATTTATGGGTATCGAGGGTTCGAATCCCTCTCTCTCCGAGTTTATTTGCATGAAGCAAGCTAAAAAAAAATTAATAATATTTGCTGGTGGCGGGACGGGTGGTCATGTTTACCCAATTTTGGCAGTTTATGAATATTTAAAAGAATATAATAATTTAGACTTTTTATATTTTTGTTCAGAAGGGAAAATTGAAGAAAAAATTTGCCAAGAAAACAATATAAAATCGGTTATTTTGCCTTTAGTTGGTGGTTTGCCAAGAGGTTTTTCATTTGGTCTTTTAGCTTGGTTTTTTAAATTAATTTATTCTTCTTTTTTGGCTATTAAGTTTTTGGCTTTTAGTCTGGAATTTAAACAATATCAAAAAGTTGTTTTTTCAACTGGCGGTTATGGCTCAGCACCTATTTTATTAGCGGCTAATTTATTAGGAATTCCTTATATTTTGCATAATCTGGACTCTCATTTGGGCTTAGCCAATCAGGTTTTTGCAGATAAAGCCCAAGTTTTAACATATGGCATGAATCCTCTGGAAAATAAATTTTTGCCTAAAAATGGTTCGATTATAATTAGCGGAAATCCTGTTGCGAAAGCCTTTAAGCAAAATATTAGCCCCGAAGAAAAAAGTAGAATCATTGAAAAATACAAATTAGATTCAAATCGTAAAACTTTAATTATTACTGGTGGAAGCCAAGGTTCGCAGTTTTTGAATAAAATTATTTTAGAAATTGTGCCAAATTTAATTCGGGATAATTGGCAAATCATTCATCAATTAGGTTCAAAGCAATTTCAAATATTTCAAGACAAATTTATAAATAATCCAAATTATAAGCCCCAAGAATATATTAATGATTTAGCCTTACTTTATTCAATTTCTGATTTGGCGATTACACGCTCTGGGGCTATGACAATTTCGGAGTTAATATCTAAAAAGCTACCTTCAATCTTAATTCCTTTGCCAACTTCCGCTCAGAATCATCAATTTTATAATGCCAAATTTTTAGCAGATCAAGGTTGTGTCTTATTATTAGAGCAAAAACCTTTAAATCCTGAAGCTTTAATTGAAAAAATTAATTTTGTTTACAGCAAAAAAGCTTTGTTTAAATTAGGTTTTAAAGAAATTGACTTTACAGACTCAGCTAAATTACTTGGCAATATAATTTTAAAATCTTTATATTAAAGAAGCAAATTTATCAAATAAATAGCTAGTTTCTTCTGGGCCTGGGCAAGCTTCTGGGTGAAACTGTACACTAAATATTGGCTTATTTTTATACTCAAAACCTTCAATTGTTTCATCATTCAAGGATTTATGCGTAATTCTTAATTCGTCCATGTTCAAGCTACTTTCTAGAACAGCATAACCATGATTCTGGCTAGTAATATAAACTTTATTATTATTTAAATCTTTAACTGGATGATTACTACCACGATGTCCAAATTTTAATTTGAAAGTTTTTGCCCCTGAAGCCAAAGCCAAAATTTGATGCCCCAAACAAACACCAAATATGGGTGCTAAACCAGAATCAATCAGTTTTTTGACAGTTTCTTGTGCTTTTAAGCAAGCGGCTGGGTCTCCAGGACCATTCGATAAAAATATACCATTCGGTTTTAAATTTTTAATCTGCTCAAAACTTGCATTAGCTGGTAAAACCCATAAATCATAACCTCTTTGTGTCAGCAAGTTTAACATATTTATTTTTAAGCCAAAATCTAAAACAACAATTAAACCCTTGCTTTCTGTGCCTTGATGATTAAGGAAATATGGCTCTGGGCAGGTAACAACTGAAGCTAAATCTTTTTCACCAATTGAAGGAAATTCGGCTAATTCTTGGCTTACCTTTACTAAATAATCATTTTGCCAGCAATTTTCTTCAGTACTAATTAAAGCCTTCATTGCCCCCTGAGAACGGATTTTACGGGTAATTTGCCTAGTATCAACACCATATAAACCATTACAATTATATTTCAGCAAAAAGTCATTTAAATTTGCTTCCTCACCTCTCCAAGAAGAATTAATTGGACTAAAATTTTTAATAATTAAGCCAGCCGCAAAAATCTGGCGAGATTGATTATCTTCTGATTCATTAATACCATAATTACCAATTTCTGGATAAGTTAAAGTAACCATCTGACCCGCATAACTAGGATCAGTCAAAATTTCTTGATAACCCGTTAAGCCAGTATTAAAAACAATTTCACCAAAAGACTTTTTATTAAGCTCTCCCAAAGCATAACCAGTATAATAACTTTGATCTTCTAATATTAAGATTGCTTTTTTATTCATAATTTATTTGGGCGAAATTAACTTGTTTTTGATTGTTCTGGTCGTGAAATTGAATTTGAAACCTTCTCCTTGAGCTTCCAAATATTCATCTACTTGCTCCCACAAAGGCTTTAATAAAGAATCTTTAAATTTTAAATGTTTTTTTGCTTCATTTAACCAATTTTCTAATAAAGGAATTTGCTTTAAGCGTTTACCAGTCTTGATGAGTCTTTCGGTAGTTAAATATAATTTTTTTTCTTTTTGTCCATTTTGTAAATTAACAACAGTCTCAATTAATAAATCAGATAAAGCTGATTCAACTAATTCATGCAAATCTCCCGCTGAATTCAATTTTTTGAGGCTATTAATGACTTTATTGACATCTATTTTTTCTGGATTAAGAACTGGCGTTTCTTTTTGCTCTAGAATTATATTCAAAATTTCAGCTTTATCCTGATTTGACGGAGGTCCAACAAAAATATGTTTATTAATTTTATTAGAAGCTAAAAATTCTGCATCAAGATGCCAAGGTTTGCTTGTATTAACCAATAGACCAATTTGATCATTCATTGGATAGTCAGGGCTTAAATTATTAATTAAAGTATTTAGTAAATTACTGCGGAAAAAATATGATTGATTTAAATTTTCGGGTGCTGGGTTTTGATGAGCTAACCAAAGAATTTCATCTAAATAAATAATAGCTGGTTTACTTTCCCTTGCAACCTGAATAATATTAGCAAGTCTTGCTTCGGCTTCTTCAAAGTCTAAATCACAAAAGTCAGAAGATTTAACTAATAAAAAATTGATTTCAGCTTCATGCGATAAAGCTCGTGAAATAAATGACTTTCCGCAGCCTGATGGTCCATATAATAAAATTTTTGGATTAGTAGATTTGGAATATAAACTACAAAGTTGTGGATTTTTGAGAGGTAAAATTAATTCCTGAATTAAAGCCTGTTTAACTTTTCTTAATCCGCCAACTTGGTCAAAAGTAACAATTTTACGAGATGAGTTTGAAAAAACCTCTTTGTCTGTATCTTCGTCTGTGTTTTGAGTACTATTTGAACTTTCTCCATTAAAGCCAAAATCAGAATTATTATCAGCTGAAATTGGCTCTTTTTGCTCATAATGAGATATTTCAAAGACAACATATTGAGTATGTTTATTTGCCAAGGCTATTGGTGGGAACGGGAAAGGAAAAGGAAAGCCAAAACCTAAAGCTAATGGATTATCTGAGCTAGAATTATCATTATTTTTCTTGTTTTCTTGAAGCAGACTTAAATGATGATTAATAAATTTTAGAAAAGATATTTCTGACTGCAAAAGCGAAGAATCTTGACCAATTGCAATATCAAGCCACTTTGAAGCTTCGGAAAAATCATGTTTTTTGGCTAAGACCTTGGCATAAATTAAAGCTTGCTCTTTATTTAATTTATTACTTTTGTGAGACGCTAAAGAAGAAAGATAAGAATGAGCTTTATCATAATGATTTTTTTGCCAATTTATTTTTGCTAAACCCCATAAAGCACTAGAAGATTCTGGATGAGAGCTTATAATTTCACTTAAAAGAATTTCGGCACGGCTTAAATTACCTTGAGAAATTAATAGAAAAGCCAATTGTTCTTTAGCTTCTTCATCCAAAGGAGATTCTTGCAATTTATTTTCGAGTATACGGATTAATTCTTTGGGATTCATAAAATATAATTTTTAGACCACCGAATATAAGTTTACTAAGTTTATAGTTCAAAGAATTAAAAAACTAGTTTAAAATCTTTCATAAGTAAAAATTATAGCTTTAAATACACAAACTTTATTGTCTAAACTTATAAATATTTATACAGATATGCAAAATACAATACTCAAAAACGATGAAATGCTTATAAATATGGGACCTCATCACCCCGCAACCCATGGAGTTTTAAGATTAAAATTAAAATTAGACGGAGAATCAGTTATTTCAGCTGAACCTATTATTGGTTATTTGCACCGTGGCATCGAGAAATTAGGCGAACAAAGAAATTATTTTAATTATCAAGTTGATATTGACCGTGTTGATTATTTAGCTGGAATGCATAATAATGAGGCTTTTTCTATTGCAATTGAAAAATTATTAGGTCTTGAAATACCCGACAGAGCCAAATATATAAGAGTTATTTGTTCTGAGTTAAATCGTATAACTTCGCATTTATTATGGCTTGGCACTTGTTTAATTGATATGGGTGCAATTATGGGTTTTCCTTTTTACCCATTCCGTGAAAGAGACCGTATTTTAAGCTTTTTAGAAGAAATTTCTGGACAAAGAATGATGTTCAATTTTATTCGTATTGGTGGTGTCAAAAAAGATGTAAATGCTGAATGGCTGAAAAATATCAAAGAATTTATTAGTATTGAATTTTTAAATAGATTGCGTGAATATGAAGCCATTGCAACCGAAAACCCAATTTTCATGAGCCGCATGAAGGGAATCGCTTATTTGCCAGCCAAAGTGGCACTTGATTATAATATTACTGGACCTTCTTTGCGTGCCAGCGGCATCGATTTAGACTTAAGAAAAAAACAAGATTATTCAGCTTTTTCTAAATTTGATTTTAAAGTGCCAATTTCAAATGATGGTGATTGTTATGCTCGCTATATGCTTCGAGTTCAAGAAATGTATGAATCCGCTAAAATTATTGTCCAAGCCATTGATGGTTTACCAGAAGGACAAATTATGGCAAAAAAAATCTTACCCGGTTTAAAGCCACCGAAAGGAGAAACATATGGAGCAGTTGAATCACCCAGAGGACATTTAGGCGTTTTTGTAACTAGTGATGGAAGTTCTTCACCCTATCGAGTGCGTTGGCATTCTCCTTCTTTTAATGCTGTTTCAGTTTTGTCTTATTTATTAACACAAGGCGGAAGCAATAATAATTTTAATGAGAAAAAAAACTTAAGAATTTCTGATATTATGGCTTGTATTGCTAGCTTAGATTTTATTATGCCCGATGTAGATAGGTAAATAAAAAGTAAAATTGTATTAAATAATGCCCGAACAAATTATTCAAAAAGAAAGAAAATGGCTTTTAATTTATTTAGCCCCCAATTATTTGCGTAAAGCTTTAATTCAATTTAATTCGGCTATTAATGAGTCTCCAGAAAATATTTTTAGCTTTGAAGCAGAAGAATGGATTGATTTATATTCGACTGATAATTTATTTGCTTGTCCCGATAAGCCAATTTCGAAACGAGATCAACTTGAAATTATTTATAAAATTAGAGAATGGGTTAAAGACTTTGAAAAGCAAAATTCAATACTTTCGTCTGCTAATCAGGAAAATACAATTATTATTTTAGCTCCGCAAGAAATTCAATTAATTGAAGGAATATCACAAATACTGGCTCAGTTAAAGGCTCAATTAGGCTTACAAATTCAATTTATTAATTCGCTTGAATGTGCCAGACAATCATTTATGGGAGCGAAATTAAACTTATCTAATTATCGAAATAATTCCCGCTTAGTTCATATTGATCTTAAACAAAATGAAATTTTAATTGTTTTTGGAGATTTATTTAAACAAGAGCAAATTATTCGTATTGAATTTGGTGTTCAAGAAATAGCTGACTTGATTAATATTTTAAGAAAACAGGGAAATTTTTCGGCTTTGCCTTTATTTATAAAAGCTAAATTATACTGTTTCATTGAGCAAATTCGTTTATTGAGCAAGCCGCAATTAATTACTTTTGATGAAAATACTTCTCGTTTATTAGCCAAAGGACTGACCAGAGACGAACAATCTCAGCGGATTAATTCAGACTGGATTCGTCAATTAGCTCATAAAATCACAGATTCAAACTTTCAATATTTAATTAATTCAGTTGATTGGGTTAATAGTGAATCTTTGGATTATGTTTCCGCCCATTTTATTTTATTAAGTTATTTGCTAGAAGCTTTGGATACTAATATTTGTTGCCTCGATAAAGATCCTAAATTAAAAGGTTTTCTGATTGATAATTTGCTGGAAAACGGTGAATTAGAAGAATTATTTGGTGGACATAAAAATGATTGGAAAAAAAGTGCATTTGAAGTTTTAATTCGTCTAAGTTCGTCTGAGTTTAATAATTCAATGCAATTAGCCAATTTGTGTAATAAAGCTTTTGAGTCTGGTTTTAATTGGCTGCACAAATGGAGTCAGAAAGACAAAAAAATACTTTGGATTTCAGCTTTTTTCAATAATTACTTAGCTAAATTAAGTTCAGAAGTGGCTTTTGAAATATTACAGGAAGTTCAAGGTTTTAATTATTCAGATTATCAAATAATTGCTTCTGTTATAGGTTTATCGAGTATTCGTAATTTAAGCGGTCAGTCCAAATATTTAGATTTATTACCACCCAGCGAAAGAAGCAAAGCAAGAAAAATGGCTTCTCTTATTCAATTAGCCAAAGCTTTAAATATTACGGGTCGTTCGGCTATTTCTGATATTTCATTTGAAAATAAATTTAATAATAAAGGTAAAGCTCTTTTAAAAATTTGGCCACGCTTAAATGCTGAACCAGAGCTAATTCAACTTAATATTTTAAAAAAATCCTTTGAAAATCAATTCGAAAAAAAACTAGAAACAGAAGTCTTTTAGCTTTAAGCCATATTTAATGTGAGTTCGATAAACCGTTAAAGTAAAAAATTTAAAGTTTATAGCAGTTCTCCTTTTCAAAAAACCCAAATTGAAATAGTAAAAATAAAAGCCTCTTTATCTCATAATATTTATGACTTAATTCATTAATAGGCTTATTTTCTATATTTTAAAAGATTTATCTCTGCTGACCTAAACCTTGGTTCTAGCTCTAATTTATTTATAGCTTCTTGAATATTAGGAGAAATTAAATAATCTCTAAGCCATTTAGGTATTTTCATTAAAGGCTTTAAATTTCTTTTATACAAAGTTTTTTCAAGATATGAAGCTACTGGAGTTAAAAGACAATGTGCTGTTGGTACTTTAATGACATTACCAACAAGAGCCTTTAAATTACCTGCAACTTCATGAGAAACAGTTTCATCATTAATAAAACGGCCTACTCCAGCTTCTATTCCAGAGCTTATTAGCCATTGAAGTAGTAATTTTCCTTGATTGGTTACCGTTTTTGCCATATCCAGTTTTAAAGTTGGCGAATTGAGTTGTTCTACCACAAACTGACTTATTACTCTCTGCCTGGTAGTACTAAATGCTAAACCCAAGACGGACGGTACATTGCATTCAGAAGATGCTACCGTTGCGACTCCTGTCAGTCCACCATCAACGAGAAAATACAATAATTTGGTTTGATTCAGTTTTTGAATGTCTAAATTAGTTTTTTTAATTTCTGGAACTTTAATTTCGGTGTTTAATATTTTTAATATAGTTTTAGAAAATTTCGAAATGCCCTTTGAAAGCTCTTCTTTAAGTGTTCCAGTATTATTACTATTAACTAAAGTTTTTGGATCAAGAGCCGAATATAGCGTCAAAAATTGCTTTTCTGAAATGCCCGTAAAAAACTCGGTAAAAGTTGGAAAATATTTATATATTGCTTCTAGTTGAGGTGGATGAAGAACAAAACTATCTTGAACCGTTTTTCTTATTCCCTCTTTCCATGGGTTTACGGCAACAGCAACAATATTAGTTGGCAGAAGTTTTGAAGTTTGTTCGCTTAAACCAGTTCTATCTGAAATAACTTGAGCTAAACCAAGCAATTTTGAGTAATAATATGTCCCAATTGCAGATATATGATATACAGGAGAAGTTAAAGTAATAGCAGTATTGGCAGACAATATTTGTAGTTTTTCTAAAACGGTTTTATTAGGATTATTGAGAATTTTTTTGGCTTGATTTCTGTTGTATAGTGTTTCAATAGCGGTAGCGGCTCCAAAAATACTGACAGGTGGAATAATTGAACCTGAGCACAGAATAAGAGTACTTACTGATGCGACTGTAAGCCCTGCCCCTGAACCCTTTGCCCATAGTTCATGTCTTGGCAATCTGTATTTTAAAATTTGTCCTGCTTTTGCTTTTATATTCACAATTATCTATAAGTTAAACTTATACTAATCATAAGCAAAACCTATAAGCAAATCCATTAAGACAAACTTAAGTTTATTTGTTAATCATTCAAAACTCTTTAATTTTATAAGGATTAACCTTTTATATTTTAATAATATGGTTTTGCCTAAATTTTAAAATGTCTACTTGGGCTTATTGACGAATATCAAGCAATTTTCGTTTTATTTTATGCAAGCCAATCCTAATATTCAAAAAACTGTACCTGTTAAAAAAAATGGTTATATTTTAGAATTACAAGTTCCTTCTCCTGATGAAAGAACAAGTAATAATTCAAATAATCAATTAACAGATTTTAATCAGGTTCAAGCTCAAATAGTTGATATAAATTCGGCTTTTAATCAAAATCAGAATAATTCTCAAATTCCAATTCAAGACAATTCAGCTCTGAGTGATAATAATAAAGCTTTTTCTTTTCGTAACTTTTTTAATCGCTAAGTAATTTTATTATTTATAACTCACTAAAGTCCTATAATGATTGGGCAATTAATTGAAGCTGAGAGGTCAAAATATTTAGTGAATTCACATTATGATTTAATTGTAATTGGAGCAGGTGCTGCGGGTTTAATGGCTTCAATTCAGGCGGGAGAGCGTGGTTTGAAAGTTTTATTGCTCGAAAAAGGTGAAAAAGCGGGCCGCAAAATTTTGATTTCTGGTGGCGGTCGCTGCAATATTACTAATAATAAATATTCTGAAATTAAAGATTTTTTGCAAAATTATCCTCGTGGAAGCAAGTTTTTGTGGGGACTTTTCAGTAAATTTAATCATATTGATACTATTAATTGGTTTGAGAGCCATAATCTAAAAACTAAAACCGAAGAAGATGGCAGGGTTTTCCCTATTACGGATAATTCGGCTGATGTTTTAAATACTTTGTTAAAAGCTTGTCAGCAGGCAAAAGTCGAGATTTTATATAAACAAAATGTCAAAGATTTATTAATTAAAGATCAAAGTGTTTTTGGTATTGTTTTGCAAAATGAAACAATTATTTATGCCAGAAATATTTTAGTTTCTTGTGGTGGAATGAGCTATCAGAAAACTGGCTCAACGGGAGACGCTTATGAGTGGGCAATTAAAGCTGGACATAAAGTTATTAAGGCAAAACCTTCACTGACTGGATATTTAAGCCCAGATGCTTGGATTCATAATTTAAAAGGCTTAACTTTGTCTAATATCAAATTGAGTTTATATCAAAATTCAAAAAAGATAGCCGAACACAGTGGTGGACTTCTATTTACACATTGGGGAATTACGGGGCCTGGAATTTTTAAAATAAGTAGTTTAGCGGCTGGACAAGATTATAATTCTGATATTTATACATTATATTTAAATTTGCTCCCAGACTTAACTAGAGAAGATTTGGAAAATTTATTAAAAGAAAAATGGAAAAACAATGCTCGCAAAAAAGTAATTAATTGTCTGGAAGGTATTTGTTTAGAAAGATTAAAAAACGAAATACTTTTACAAATAGGCATTAATACGCAAAAAACATTATCCGAAATTAGCAAAAAAGAATTAAATCAAATTATTGAAAGCTTAATGAAATTAAAAATTAATATTACTGGAATTCGTCCATCTGGCGAAGAAATTGTAACAGCTGGTGGCATTGAATTAAATGAAATAAACTCAAATACTATGCAATCTAAAATAATAAATGGACTTTATTGGGCTGGAGAAGTGCTTAATATTGATGGTTTTACGGGCGGTTTTAATTTACAATCAGCTTGGACAACTGGCTGGATAGCTGGAAATTCGGTTTAATATTTAATTCAGCTTATTCTAAAGTTTGTCTTTCTAAAATTAAATTTCTTTCAATGGCTTTTTCTTCGCTAAATTTTTGACCATAACGAGCTTTTAATTTTTCAATATTTTTAGACATAATCGTTTCAAAGTCAATATTCAAGCTGTCAGCCATAATTGCTAAATACCAAAATAAATCACCCATTTCTTCTTTCAAATTTACTTCATCCAGTGGCTTTCCATAAAATATATGCTTTTTCAAGGAGTCTAAAATTTCGGCTGATTCGGTTGATAGTCCCATGCCAGCATGCAAAAGTCTAATTGTTTGTTCACTTTGTAAACGGTTTTTTATTGGTTCAAAATCATTCGATTCAGTTTTGATCGCAGATTTAATATATTCAGAAGTTTTCATATTGTTTTTGGCTATTGACAAACAAAATTAGTTTTATTAATTAAACAAAAACCCCTAAACCAGATTTTATTCAGCAAGGGGTTATTTGTTTAAAAAAGGAAAGAGAGAAATTATTTAACTTTCTTTTCTTCTACTTTTTTTGTTTCAGTTTTTGTTTCGGTTTTTGTTCCGTCTTCTGAAGAGGTTGCGGCTTCTTCAGTTTTAGTTTCTTCGGTTTTTGCTTCTTCGGTTTTTGTTCCGTCTTCAGCTTTTTCGCCGTCTGGAGATTTTGTTTCTTCAGTAGTTGTTGTTTCAGTTTCAGTATTTTCTACGGTAGCTGATTCATCAGTTGGTGCATTTGTTGCACTAGGCTGAGGTGAACAACCGACTAAAACGAAAGTTAAAGGTAAGCAAAGAGCTAAGTACTTAATCCAATTCATAATGATTATAATGTGCTATATAGGGACATTTGACACAATTATAGCGTCAAAAACATTTTTGAGTATAACTTGAAGTTAAATTTTTTGGAAATAGTTAAATGACAACTATTTTTTTAGAATCAATTTTAAATTCTTAATTAAAGACATTTTTCTTTCATTTAATTCATGGTTTAACTTCTTCAGGAGGCTTAAGCGAGAAAATTGTAAATTGGAAATTAAAGCATGATTATCCACATAAATTAAAATTTCTTCTTTTTTAAAATCGAAGCCGCCATAAATTGCTTTTGGATCTGGACTAATATTTTGCCAAATTTCTTCCAAGCATAAGCCAAAGTCTCTTTGAGGTTGAATTTTAGAATTAAAACTACTTAAGAGAGAAGCCAAATCGCTAAACATAATATAAAATTTTAATTTATTATTTAGTTTTAACAAAAAAAACCACATTTAACTAATTTCATGATTAAAGCAATTAGAACTGCCACCACAGTCGATCAAGATTCACCAGAATTAATAAAAGATGCTTCGGTTGAAATTATGAGCTTAATGTTAAAGTCTAATGAGCTAAAATTAGAAAATATTATTTCAGTTTTTTTTTCAATTACTCCAGACCTAAAGTCATTTAATCCAGCGACAGCTGTCAGGGAAATTTTAAACTGGACTGAAATACCAATGATTTGCTTTCAGGAAGCTTTTATTGAGGGCGGATTGCCATATTGCATCAGAAGTTTAATTCACATACAAAATCATCAAAACCATGAAATCAAGCATATTTATTTGCATAAAGCTAAAAACTTGCGTTCTGAATGGTCTTAATCAAAAATAAAAATACAAAAATGAATTTACCCAATTTAATCAGTTTATTTCGCTTTGTTTTGGCCTTTATAACTTTGGGCTTAATTATTAGTTTTCCAATTAGTTCAAGCATTGTTCATATAACTTTTATTCTTACAATTATTAGTTTTTTAGGTGATTATTTAGATGGTTTTTTTGCCCGCAAATTAAAATTGAGTACTGAATTAGGGGCTTGGCTAGATATTGCCGCTGACCGTTCTGTCGAAATGGGTTATTTAATAGTTTTTGCTTATTTGCATTGGTTATCACCTTGGATTGCTTTGATTTTTTTGGTGAGAGGTATTTTTGTCGATGGTATTAGAGCTTTTGCACAAAAAAAGGGTTATACAGCTTTTGGTGAGAAAACCATGATGCAAAATCCACTTGGACAATTTTTAGTTTCTTCACATTTTGTGCGAGGAATTTATGGAATAGTCAAAGTTTTAACTTTTCTAATTATTATTTTATCGCAAGAATATGTCGCTTTAAAGCTAACTGGTTTAGTCTTGGCTTATATTTCAACTGTTTTTTGTTTAATTCGTGGCATACCCGTAATTATTGAAGGCTTAAGATTTTTCAGAGATAATGAAAATGGCTAGATTTTTTCTGGTTTTATTAGCCAGTTTACCGCCTTTATTTTATATTAAGCTATACAAGTTCAAAACACCCTCTCAAGTTATTATTTATGGTTTTTTGGGCGGTTTATTTTCTTGTTTAAGCTTAATTATTTTTAAAAGTTTATTATTGCCCGAAGCTGTAAATTTTCCGAGCAAAGAAACTTTGACCACGACTTTATTTATTTCTTTTATTGAAGCTGGTTTATTAGAGGAAATTTTTAAAAATATTTTTTTTGTTTTAGGTGTGAAATTATTAAATAATAAAAACAAATTTGATTTTGATTTAAATCCTTATTTTTATGTGGTTTTAGGAGCTTCAGTTGGTTTAGGTTTTGGAATTTTTGAAAATGTTTCATATGCTTTAAATCCAGAGCTTGGTTTTCTTAATAATATTTGGGGTCGTTTATATACAACTATTCCAGCTCATATGATTATGAATATAATTTTTAGTTTTTTATATGCTCAAAAGCAAAATTTATTTATTTGTTTGAGTGGAGCAGTTTTATTTCATGCTATTTATGATTTTTTTGCTTTGCCTAGCAATTTACTCGGAGACATTTTGGTGCGTGGAACTTTGGTTTTTGGCTTTGGTTTAATTATTTATATGGGCAAAACTTTAATCAATAAATCTGAAGATATTTAACTAAAATAAATAAATTATAATTAGCCTGTTAAGATAAAATACATTACAAAGTCTTTATTAATTGTTTTTTAAAATAAAAAGTTATGTCTACGGTTAAACTTATTATTGCGGAAGATCATGAATTATCTCGATTAGGTCTTTCTTTATCTTTGCAAAAAAATCCTAAAATACAAATTATTCATGAGGCCGAATCTGGTCAGTCAGTTTTAGATTTTTTGGCTAATGAAAATAATGAAAAGCCAGATTTAATCTTGATGGATATTGGAATGCCCATTCTGGACGGAATTGAAACTACTCAGAGAGTTAAAGCAAAATATCCAGATATAAAAGTTTTAATGCTAACTTCGCATGATTCAGGAGATGAAGTTTTTGCCTCTTTGTCGGCGGGAGCAGAAGCTTATTGCTTAAAAGACATAAAATTAGAAAGATTAGAACAAGTAATTGAAATGGTGCAAGAAGGTGCAGTTTGGCTTGACCCAGCCATTGCCCAAGCTGTTTTAAAAACTTTGCCAGTCAATTTACCACATAAAAATCGTGTTTTTTCCTCGAATCATAATGGACAATCTAGCTCTGGTATTGATTTAACCGAAAGAGAATATGAAGTTTTGGAAAAAATTGTCGAAGGAAAAAGTAATAAAGAAATTGGTGAAAGCCTTTTTATAACTATTCACACAGTTAAAGCACATGTTTGTAATATAATTCAAAAATTATCAGTTAATGATAGAACTCAGGCGGCGGTTAAAGCTTTGAGAGATGGTTTGGTGAAAAAGAAACTTTAAAAGCTAAACAATAATGGAAGATCAAGGTTTAGAAAAAATAAACCAAGACTTGAGAAATACAGCTTGGCTTAAATGTGTCGAAGGCAAGCCAGATTTAAGTTGGGAAAATTTTAAAAATACTATCTTGCAAATGCAATTTGGTGGTGCTTCAAGTGTGGCGGAAGCTTATCGTTTATTTTGGGCAGAGCAAATAAAGCATAAAGTATTTTTTAGTGAATCTGCATTTGAATTAGCCAAAAATTTAAGCCATGAAATCCAAAATAATTTTCAAAACTTTTCCCGCCCAATCTCTAAATCAATAGATGAAGAAACCCAATTAAGCGAAATTTTATATTATTATTTTCCATCTGATGAATTTCTGGATAATTTTAAACAAGCTTTAAATAATCAATTATCATTTACGAATAGTAATTTTAAAAATACATATAATTCTCATAATACTAGTGTTAAAATGACAGAAAGACCTCAAGTCATGGCATATTTAAACGGACAATCAAATTTGCTTTCTTCTCGTATTAAAAAAATAATTGATTCTTTTACATAAAATTTATTAAATCATCTCTTTTAATTTTAGCCCTAAAGTAAATCCAATTTGTTCATAATCTGTGGCTAATCCGATTAATTCAGCTTTATAATTATTTTCACCAAAAACAGCTTTTACTTTTATTAAGTTTTCATCTTCAAACTGAGCATAAGCGGCAAAAGGTGTTTGACAACCTCCTTCAATGGCTTTTAAGGCGGCTCTTTCCGCTCCAGTTAAAATGGCAGTTGGAATGTGATGTAAAGTTTGAATAGCTTGTTTTAATAATAAATTAGAATTATTTTGGGCAATTTGAATAGCCAAAGCACCTTGTCCAGCGGCGGGCAAGCAAATATCTGGATTAAGAATACAAGCAATTTGATTTTCTAAGCTTAAGCGTTTAAGACCAGCCAAAGCCAAAACTCCAGCGTCCAAATCATTAAAACTTTCTTTTATTTTTTTAATTCGTGTATCAATATTGCCTCTTAAATCAATAAAAACAAAATCTTGCCTTAAAGCTTTTAGCTGAGCAATTCGCCTTAAACTACTAGTTCCAATTTTAGCTTTAGGTGGCAAATCAAGCAAAGAATTAAGTTTTTGGTGCTTGGAGCTAAATATAATACAATCCCAAGGTTCTTCTCTTTGGGTAATGGCTGCAATTGGCAAATCTTTATTTATGGCAGTTGGTAAGTCTTTTAGGCAATGCACAGCTAAGTCAATTTCTTGGTCTAATAAGGCTTTTTCTAATTCAGCCGTAAAAAGTCCCTTGTCGCCAATTTTATGTAAAGCTTTATCCAGAATCAAATCACCTTTGGTCTGTATAAT
>CANLFK010000023.1 GCA_947489925.1 Candidatus Caenarcanales bacterium | reverse complement strand
GATTAGAAGCTGTGTTTTAAATACTTGCAAACAGTCTGATATTAAAAGTTTTTCCTCTTTTAAAGATATGTATTCTCATGATATTCCTAAATTATTTTCTCTACTTTAACTCATGCAAAATCCTTGGGGGCTGGGGGGTTTATTAAGTCATAAAATATTCAAGGTCTATTTTAGTCGGGGAGTGCTATAGCTTTATAGTTTTAGCCAATTAAAGCCCTCTCTAAGCCTTGAACTTTCAGCAAAAATTGGTAAAAAACTATGATTAGCTTCCTTAAAAACTACAACTTTGTGTCGCCCCTTATGAGCTTGAATAATCATATTTTGATATTTGACTGGCACAGTTTCATCTTTTTCGGCTTGTAAAAATAAAAAAGTACTTAAAATTAAAGAAATAATTTATCAAATAAATATACAAATTAATTCAATTGAGAGGGATAAAAGATTAGTTATTAAATAAAAAAATAAGTTAATTTCGCTTATAATACAAATTCTGTTATTTAAATAAAATCTCTATAAAAATGAAAAATATAATTTACTGTGATAATGCGGCTACTACTAAAACTCGCCCAGAAGTGATTGAATCAATGTTACCAGTTTTTTCTGATTGTTTTGGTAATGCTTCAAGTTTGCACAAAGAAGGACAAAAAGCCAAAAAATTATTAGATAATGCCCGAAACACTGTCTCTAAAGCTTTAAACTGTGAAAGTTCTGAGATCGTTTTCACCAGCGGTGGCACAGAATCTAATAATATTGCAATTTGTGGTTTAGCTGATTGGGCTAAAGAAAATGAGCCAAGCAAAAACCATATTATCACTTGCATAACTGAACATTCATCTGTTAGACAACCAATTAAAGAGTTAGAGCAAAAAGGCTTTAAAGTTACTTGGCTCAAAGTTAATCAAGAAGGTTTTATTAATTTAGAAGAACTAGAAAAATCTATTACTGAAAAAACTTTATTAGTTTCGATTATGCACGCTAATAATGAAATTGGCACTATTCAAGATATTAAAAGTATTGGGGAAATATGTAATAGTAAAAGCGTTTTCTTTCATGCTGATGCTGTTCAGTCGGCGGGCAAAATACCTTTAGATCTTAAACAAAATAAAATAGATTTATTGTCTATTTCGGGTCATAAAATTTATGGGCCAAAAGGAATTGGTATTTTATATGTCAAAAACAATTTAAAATTAAAACCACTTTTATTTGGTGGTAGCCAAGAGAGAGGCTTTAAACCAGGCACAGAAAATTTACCCAGTATTGTTGGTATTGCTAAAGCTCTGGAATTAAAGGTTTTGGAACTGGAAGCTGAAATACTAAAATTACGCAAATTTCAAAATTTATTATTTACTGAAATATTTAAATTACCAAATATGGTTTTAAATGGTACGCCAGATCTAGAAAAGAGAATACCAGGCAATATTAATATTTCATTTCAAAATTTAGATGGAGACGCTGCCACTATGAAATTAAATTTAAATGGAATTTGTGCAAGTTCTGGTTCTGCTTGTTCTGAAGGTGGAATTGAACCATCTCCAGTTATTGAAGCTTTATATTTAAATGATAATTCTCAAAAATATTTAGCTTATAATTCTTTGCGGATTTCTTTGGGGCTTTTTAATGAGGAAAAAGATATTTTAATTATTGCTGAAGCTATTAAATCATTAATTAACTAGGCAAATAAAAGTAAATCAAATTATTTATGGAACTAAATTTAAAAATAAACTGTCTGATTTATTTATAGATTTGCATTTATAGTTTTCAAATACCTTAGTAAATATGTAAAATACAACTTAGGCTTTTAAATTTGCAAAAATAAATTATCCAAATAAACTAAATTAAATCGATTGAGTTGTGAAGTTATTTCAAAAAACACAAAATTGGCTAAACTCTGAAATATTCAAGCGAATTTGCCTGAATTACAAAGAAGGTTTGTCTGATTTTGCACTTTTTACGGCTATTCAGTCTGGCAAATTAAGCAATTTTAATAATTTATTTTGTTTAGATATTAATCGTGATTCGTCTAATAAATTATTTCAAGACTTAGTTTCTGATAAACAAATTGAATCTTATATTTTTCAGCCCAGCAGTTGGAATGAATTAATTGAAGCCTTTTTGGAAATGCAGGAATTTTTGGATTTGAGAGGACAAGAAAATACTTTTGCTTCTAAAACAACTTTAGTAATTAATGATTGGCAAGCTTTACTTTATTTATTTGCTAATTCTCAAAAGCTTAATTCTCCGACTCCGAGCGAGTTTTTATTGCAATTAAAATTTCTAAATGATAAGTCAAATATAATTTTATTAAATAATTGTCATTCTAATCATTCTTTTAATAAAACCGATAAATTGAAAGATATAAATTTGTTCGGCTGGTCTCATGAGGTTTTTCAGCTTGTAGATAAGTATAAACTTGAAGTGCAAAAAACTTTTCAATTTAATCAAAACTCTTCTGCCCAAATTATAAATAATATAAATACTGTCCCAGAGCCAAGTTTTATAAATACTAAACCTGAAAGCAATATTACCGAAAGCCAAAAAAATATCAATTATTCAATTAATTCAATTCAATCTTTAGCTCCCAAGTCAGCTTATGAAGAAGCTCAAGCTCTATTTGAAACAAATAATAATTCCAAGGAAGAAGAAATTTTTGAAGAAATCAAAGAAAAGTCCATTATTATTTCAAGTGCTTCTGAAGGTTTGTCTCAGCAAGAAAGAAGTGTAACTTATGAGAAATTAATGCAAAACTTAGCTTCAGCCCAAAGCCGCCAAGATTTATTAATTGTCCGCAAAGAAATTCAATCCTACGGAGAAGCACTGTCAGCTCGTGAAAAAATTACTTTAAGCGATATTTATAAAATACATTTACAAAGAATTAAATTACTTGAAGATAGCTTTTTAAGTTCTTAAATTCAGGAAAATACCGCTTGACTAAATGCTGTTTAATTGAAATAATAAAAGTTAAGAAAATAATAAGTTTCTATTAAAAAACTGAAAAAACAATATTATTGAATACATCAAATTTACTGGCGAAATAAAGGAACTGGAAATTGGCTTTTCTGGGGGGGTATTACTAAAATCCATGATAATGCTTAATGATGATTCGCTATTATCCTCTCTTTATGCTTAAGAACATAGTTTTTAAATTTATTTCCTTCTTTAAATTCTGCAACCTATTATCAAAGCAATTAAACCGCAAAGTAGAAAAAGTTGCATATTATATATTCATAAGATTTATTTGTAAGTTGTGTCGTGATCAGAGTGCAAGCTAAGTATTCTTAATGAATTAGCCTCTCTTAAAGCAGTAGCTCGAAACTTTTTATTAATTCTAAAGCTATAAATATTTTCTCCTTTTATTCCTTTTTTTGAATAAATTAATTCCCACTTTAAACCCCCATCTTTATAAATCTCACCCCAAGACATCTTTGAGATTTTTCTAAGTGTGCTTAAAAGACTGAAAGCTTCCTCTTTGGTTAGTAAAAATAAATCTTTTTGAAAGACAGGAGAATTCAAGTCGAGAATTATAGACTCCTTCATTATTTCACAGATCTTTTGGTGATAGATTTAGTATTAATTTTTCTCTCTAAATCAGCTAAATCAGTTTGTTTTGTTTTATTTTGAGATGCCCAGTTTAAGGCTTCATTCAATTTGGAGGAATTACTTGCTTCATGCAACCACTTTTCACTATCAGGAATAAATTTACCCATTTTCACAATCCAGACACCCGCTTCAGGGTTTTCAATCAATACACTTTCGCCAGCAAACTCTTTACCAAGTGAAATTTGCCCATTATCACCAATTATCTTAATCTGTGCCATACAAAATTATTAATTAGATTTTATAGTTTTAGAATACCATAAGAATAGTTACAATAATTTAACTGTTGAAAATGGTTTTTACTTTGCAAATTCCTAATATAAAAACTGGTTTGGGCTTTGATTCTCATCAATTTCAGGCTAATAAAAAACTAATTCTTGGTGGAATTGAAATTCCTTTTGATAAAGGCTTAAAAGGTCATTCAGACGGAGATGTTTTAATTCATGCAATTATAGATTCACTTTTGGGAGCGGCTGGTTTAAATGATATTGGAGAATATTTTCCGCCCACAGACAAGTCAATTGAAAATATCAATTCTGTTTTTATGCTGAAAGAAATATGTAAAATATTAAAAGAAAATCAATGGGAAATTATTAATCTGGACTGTGTTTTGATTTGCGAAAAACCGAAAATCTCAGATTATAAACAAAAAATAATTATAAACTTGGCTCAAGAAATGGGCATTAAGGAAAAACAAATTAATTTAAAAGGAAAAACTGCCGAAAAAATGGGCTCTCTGGGCAGAGAAGAAGGAATAGCTTGCTTGGTTAATTGTTTAATTTATTTTTCGGGTGCTTTGTAAATTGGTTGATCTGCTGCTTTTTCACTTCCAATGCCACTTTCGGTTTTTTTATTGCCTTTATCACCATTAAAGATTTTCATTACATCAAAGCCAAAATATTTTAAACTGTTCAGCAGTATCATGGTTGCCCCGAATTCATCGATATTTCCTACAAAAGGTAAAACATCTGGTATGAGTTCAAAAAAACCAGCGGTCGGGTTTATCAAATAAATTAAGCTAAGTAAACCTAATAAGCCCAACGCAATATTTTTAGCAGGTGTTCTTTCACCTTGGGAAAAGTCGGTATTGACTATCTTTTTAAAAATCATAATCTTCTAAATTCCCTTATTTCTGCACAAAATAAACATTAATCCTAAATATAGTCTAAATCAAAAATCAAAATGCTGACTTAAAATCGGAATATCTTTATCACCACGACCAGAAAGATTAAGGATAATAATGTCATCAGTAGAGGTTTCTGGCATAAATTTAGATAAATAACCAATTGCATGTGAAGATTCCAAAGCCGCTAAAATACCTTCTGTTCGAGCTAATAATTTAAAACCTTCTAAAGCCTCAGCATCTGTTACCGAAAAATATTCTGCTCGCCCAATGTCTTTTAAATAACTATGTTCTGGGCCAACTCCAGGGTAATCCATGCCAGCTGAAATGCTGTGAGCTTCTTTAATTCGTCCAAAATTATCTTGCAATAAATAACTTTTAGTACCATGCAAAATACCGGGGCTTCCCATGGTTAAAGTAGCGGCATGCTTGACCGTATTAACACCTTCACCACCTGCTTCTAGCCCAATAAGTTTAACTGATTTATCTTCTTTAAAAGCATGAAAAATACCAATAGCATTAGAACCACCACCAATACAAGCCAAAATATAATTGGGTAATTGATTATAAGTTTTTAAGCATTGTTCTCTCGCTTCAGAACCGATAATAGATTGAAATTCTCGCACAATTAAAGGATATGGATGTGGCCCGCTAGCTGTTCCTAAAATATAATGAGTATTTTCAACATTGCTAACCCAAGCTCTAATTGATTCGGAAGTAGCTTCCTTGAGTGTTTGTTCGCCATTTGTAACGCTGTGAACTTTAGCACCAAGCATTTTCATTCTAAAGACATTGGGTTTTTGCCTTTCTATATCTTTGGCACCCATATAAATTGTGCAGTTTAGGTCAAGTAATGCACAAGCAGTAGCCGTTGCCACACCATGCTGTCCAGCTCCAGTTTCAGCAATAATATTTTTTTTGCCTAGTTTTTTGGCTAATAAAGCTTGCCCAACGGCATTATTAATTTTATGAGCTCCAGTATGATTTAAGTCTTCTCGTTTTAATAGTATTTTTGCTTTACCAAAGTGCTGGCTTAGCCGCTTTGCATAATACAAAGGAGTTGGTCTGCCAATATAGTTTTGATATAAATCTTTTAATTCAAGCTGAAAATCTTGATCTTTAAGCATATTTTCAAAAACTATTTCAAGCTCTGATAAAGCTGGCATCAAAGTTTCGGGTACAAATTGACCGCCAAACTGTCCAAAATAACCTTTTTTAGCGGTATTTAATAAAGACAAATTCACTTTATTTTTTATTTAATAATTGAAATTAATTTTAAAGCTAATTTTAAATCTGCACTATTTTATTTTTCTTCTTAAAAAATGATTTATTCTGTAAAATATTATAATTACTTTTCTGAAAACCATATTGAGAGAATAACCTTGAATTTCAGTAAATTTATTAAATTAGCTTCTTTTAGCTCATTACTTATTTTAACCTGTACTAGCTCTATTAATTTAGAAGTAACAGCCAGACCACAAAGTCAAGAACTTAAACCCGAAGAATTATATCAAATTGTTCAAACAATGGTTTATAGCTATTATTTAGATCCGTCTTTTAATAATCAAGATTTATCAATTTGGTCAGTAGATAAACGATATAAAGATAAATTAAAAACATATGATGATTCCAAAAAAGCTATTCAAACCATGTTGGCAAGCCTTGGAGATCGTTATACTCGTTTTTTAGACAAAGAAGAATTTAAAGAAGAATTGCAAGCTATTGATGCAAAATTACCTGGTATTGGTATTCAAATTGGTTTAGATAAGTCTCAACGAATAATTGTTATTGCTCCAATTCAGGGAACTCCCGCTTTTAAAGCTGGTTTAATGCCCAAAGATGAAATTCTAGAAGTTGATGGAACTCCAACCAAAGGTCTTTCGATCGAAGAAGTGGCTAATAAAATTCGTGGAAATCCGGGTAGCGAAGTTAAAATATTGGTTCAAAGAGGAAATGAAAAAAAAGACTTTTCTATAACCAGAGCTGAAATCAAAATGGAAGCAATTCCAGAAGGTCAAGCTTTAAAAATTAATGAAAAGGCTTGTTATATTCACTTTAGTAGTTTTATCGGAAAAGACTCTTCTGATGAGTTTGCCAGTAAATTAAAGCAATTAGGAACTTGTCAGGGTTTAATCTTAGATTTAAGAAATAATCCTGGTGGCTTACTAGATAATGCGATTTCAATTGCCAATATTTTTATGGATGATAAATTAGATATTGTCAGCACTGTAGACAGAGACGGTTATGTTATTACTAAAACAACTGGCGACAAAAGATTACTTGAATATAAAGGTAAATTAGTTGTTTTGGTTAATGAAGGTTCAGCTAGTGCTAGTGAAATTTTAAGTGGTGCTTTGAAAGACCAAAATCGAGCTGTTTTAGTCGGTGAAAAAACTTTTGGTAAAGGTCTTGTGCAATTAGTAAAAGGTATTCCAGACGAAAGAGGCAGTGCAGGCGGTTTAAATATTACAATGGCGAAATACTTGACACCAAAAGGCACTGATATTCATAAAATCGGTATTGAACCAAATTATAAAGTTAAATTAACCGAAGAAAATTATAAAAATAAACAAGGTCCTTGGTTTTCAGATTTTGATAATATTATTGATCCAAAGCTAGATTTGAAAAAAACAACTGATTTGCAATTAAAAAAAGCAATTGAGGTTTTAAACAAAGAACTTTTAATTACTTCAACCCCTGAAACAAATACGACTGTAAGCAGCACTAAAACAGAAATAATTAGTCCGCCACCAATCACTGAAGACTTAGACAAAGAAAAAACTAAATCCGAAATTATTGACAATAGTAAATCAGTTATTAAAGAAGAAACTGAAATTAAAAAAGAAGAATCATTGCCAGCCAAAGAGAATGCTAAATAATTGAATAAATTACATATTTCAGTTTTATTAAAAGAAATCCTTGAAATTCTTGATCCTAAGCCATTTAATACTTATATTGATGGCACTTTGGGTTTGGCTGGGCATAGTTTAGCAATTCTTGAAAAAGTTAATTTTTCCGATATTCAGTTAATTGGGCTAGACCGTGATCCAAAAAGCTTAGATTTAGCCAAAGAACTTTTAAAACCTTATCCAGAACAAATTGATTTAATTAATACTCGTTTTTCTGCTTTGCCAGATTTAGACCGAGAAAATAAGCTTAAACTCAAATATAAACTAGGTGGTATTTTGCTTGATTTGGGTATTTCTTCTTGGCAATTAAAAGAAGCTGGCTTAAGTTTTTTAAACCCAAAAATACCGCTAGATATGCGTTTAGATCCTTGGTGCAAACTTAATGCTTCTGAAATTGTTAATGAATGGACAGAAAAAAAATTAGCTGATTTATTTTGGGATTTAGCTGATTATAAGCCCGCTCGCAGATTAGCCAAATTAATTGTTAAAAACAGACCAATTAAAGATATGGAACATTTGGTTGATTTATGCAAAGAAATTTCTGGTGGAACAAATTCTAAAATTCATAGTGCGACTTTGCCTTTAATGGCTTTAAGAATTGCTGTCAATGAGGAATTAAGTGAATTAGAACAAGGTTTGAGAAAAATCATTGATTGGATGCAACCAGAAAGTAAATTATTAGTTATTTCTTTTCACTCTGGAGAAGATCGAATTGTTAAAAATATTTTCCGAGAATTTTATAAAGCTGGCAAAATTAATCTTTTAACCGAAAAACCTTTAATACCTTCAGCTTTAGAAATTAAACAAAATCCTCGCTCACGAAGTGCCAAATTAAGAGTATTAATTAAGAAAACAGTTTCGGATTTATATTAAAACTGCTGGCGAATTTAAACTTTTATTTTGAATATTTACAAAAATGTCTATAATTTCTGTACTGAGTGTTTTACAAATAATTAAGTGATTTTATCTAATTTAACAATTAAAAATATAAGCGATAAAATAATAGCTAATGAGCGAATTGATCGAGCTGAAGCAATTGAATTGTATCAAAATGCTGATTTACCAACTTTAGGATATTTAGCTAATTTGGTGCGTCAGCGAAAAGCCAAGCCCAATCAGGAAAGGCTCGTTTGGTGGAATACTAATTTGCATTTAAATCCAACTAATATTTGCATTGGACGGTGTAATTTTTGTGCTTTTGCCAAATTGCCCAATGAAAAAGGTGCTTATACTTTAAGTATTGATGAAGCAACTGACAAAGCTTTAAAAGGTTATAATTTGGGTGCAACCGAAGTGCATATTGTGGGCGGGCTCAATCCGAAGGCGGCTTTGCCATATTATAGTGAATTATTAAAATCAATTAAAAAAAATGTTCCAAATTTACACATAAAAGCTTTCACGGCTGTTGAAATTGGATTTTTTGCCAAATTAACTAAATTAACCTATGAAGAAGTTTTAAAGACTTTAATTTCGGCTGGACTAGACTCAATGCCGGGTGGCGGGGCGGAAATTTTTGCAAAATCTGTTCGAGATGAAACTTGCCCAGATAAAATACCCGCTGAAATGTGGTTAGAAATACATAATATTGCTCATAGCTTGGGCTTGCGTTCAAATGCCACTATGCTGGCTGGAATTGGTGAAAACTTTGAAGACCGAATTGATCATATTTTAACGCTCCGTGAGCAGCAGGACAAAAGCAAAGGTTTTCAAACTTTTATACCTTTAAGCTGTCATTATGAAGACACTGAAATAGCCGCCATGGTTGAGCCAATTACTGGTATTGAACAAATTAAAAATATTGCCATTGGACGATTATTGCTAGATAATTTTGATCATATTAAAGCTTATTGGATTCAATTAGGGCAAAAAATGGCTCAAATCGCTTTACAATTCGGGGCTGATGATATTGATGGAACTGTTGTCGATGAAAAAATTACTAATGCAGCTGGTTCTGGACATAAAGGTACTCAAGCAGATATTTTACAAAAGATTATTATTAATGCTGGTTTTCAGCCACAGGAAAGAGATACTTTGTACAATATTATCAGTCGAAAATAAGTTTTAGGTTTAAATGAAGAATTACAAATTAATTTCATGGAATGTAAACGGTGTCAGAGCCATTTTAAAAAAAGATTTTTGGAATATCATTGAAAATTTAAATCCAGATATTTTAGCTTTGCAAGAAACAAAAGCTGATGATTTAATTATGGCAACTGATATTTTAAATAATAAAACTTATCCCGAAATTCATTGGCACAGCAATTCCCAGCGGAAAGGTTATTGTGGAGTCGTAACTTTAGCCAAAATCCCAACTATTGAAGTTCAAAAAGGTTTTCTGCTTGAAGAGTTTGACCCAGAAGGACGAGTAATTATAACCAAGTTTCAAGACTTTACTTTTTTAAATATTTATTTTCCAAATGGTGGACAAGGGCCGCACCGAGTTGATTACAAAATTAGGTTTTATGATGCCTGTTTAAATTTTATGGAGTCATTGAGAGCCAAAGGTGAAAAATTAATTATTGCTGGAGACTATAATACAGCTCACCAAGAAATAGATTTGCATGATCCAAAAAACAATCAAAACACTTCTGGCTTTTTGCCCATTGAAAGAGCTTGGCTAAATAAATTAATTGAATATAATTATATTGATACTTTTAGGCATTTTTACCCCGAAGAAAAAGATATTTATACTTGGTGGGACATGAAAACCCGCTCCCGAGAAAGAAATAAAGGTTGGAGAATAGATTATTTTTTTGTAGCTCCTGAATTAAAAGATAATTTAACCAAAGCCTTTGTTTTACCCGAAGTTATAGGTTCTGATCATTGCCCAATTGGTATTGAAATTAGATTTGACTAAATAGTTTTACTATTGTTTTAGAGAAGAAAGATTGAGCTATTACTGTATACTCATTTTCTATTTTGCTGACTCTGACTCGATCTAGGATATTCATAAATATTTCATTTGCCCTAATAAGACTTTAATCTTTTTGCTTTTGGGCTGACGGTTGGGTGTTTTGAGTTTTTCTTGTGGGTATTTCTGGACCACCTAAATAATCATAAAGCTTCCAAAGTCTTTGATCCTTTATAATTCGCCCAGTAGATTCTGCTGAGTACATTTCAGCTATTATTTCTAGTAGTAAATGATGAGACCTTGTCGGATATATGCTTACCAAATCTGCGACCTCCTCAAGAGTTAGATTAAACTCTTTTAAATATTCTCTTTGTTTTTCTAAAGGCATTTTCGACAATATTTGCCACTGTTCTGGGTTCATCAAAGAATGCAAACCATGACCAAATTCATGCCAAATACTTCGATCTGAACTATTACTAGACTTTTGGGGGCGACTATGATTTGAATCTGGTGCTATATCCTCTGAATTTAGTTGAATTAGAATAACTTTATCATCTCTAAAACTAAAGTCAGGCAGTGCTAACCCACCTGCATCCATATCATTAGCATCCAAGATTCGTACTACAAAGCTTGATAAATCAATTCCTTGGTTTTTTAATCTCATAAGGACTCGGTGAGTTTGAGCGATAGCAGACAAATTCTTTGTATAGTAATGAGCACCAGCCAAGCCCAACTTATTTATAGCAAAATTTTCCTTCTCTCTTATGATTGCTTGTTCTCTAGCTTTCTTTTCATAAACTTCTATAACTTCTTTAAAACTTGAAATTTCTTTTATTAGTTCTACTACTTCATCAGTCAAGTTTTTATCAACAAGAATTTCCAGTAATTCCTTGCAAGAATTTAAGTTTTTTTCTTTTTGTAATAAATTTAATACTTCTTTAGTTTCCCCATGATCAACGCAGTTACTCAATACATATGTAAAATCAGATAAATTGACTTTCCTTTCAGCCAATAAATTCAATACTTTTTTAGCTTTACCATAATCAACAAGTGTGAATAATGCATAATCAAAATTGACCAAATTGATCTTTGAATTAGTCAATAAATTCAAGACTTCTTCGACTCCGTTATTTACGATACAAACTGGTAACAAATATTTAAAATCAGATAAATCAAGGTCTGGTTTATCTAGTAGGCTCAATACTCTTTTGGCTTGATTACCCATAATGCATTTTGCCAATACTTCATTAAAATCAGCTAAGTTTATTTCTTTATAGTTGACTTTTGCTTCAAGCAAATCTAAAGCCTCGGAATAATTACCTTCATCAACGAACTTATTTACATTTCTTCTAGTATCATCAACACGAGCTAAAGTATTTTCATTTATTTTTGTTTCACTCGCTCTTGACTTAAGATTATCTTCACTACCCAAGCTAGCCTGAGTGCGAGTATTAGCTTTGTTTAAATTATCAGTTGCTTTTTGTTTCTCCGTTTTTTGTTGTTCTTCTTCTAAACTTGGAGTTGCAGTCTTACCACCATTAGCCAGCTTTGTTCTACTATCTGGTTTCTTATAACCAACTGGCAGTGGTATTTTAATAGTTTTTCCGTCTATTTGAATTTCAAGTACATCACCTTTCTTTTCTATTCCATCACCTAAAGCCAGTTTTACTGTTTCACCTCGATTGTATAAAGTATATGTTTCTCCATCAAAGCCAATATTCACATCTCGAGCTAAATTAATTAAAGGATACTGCCCTGGAAGAAAAACATTGCCTAATTTAAGCCTAAGTTCTCCTGCTGAGTTTAAAGCCATTGTTAAGGTTTCAGCGGGATTGTTTGCAAAGTTAAAAGTATTTTCTGCTGTAGTCCCAAAAGTACCTATTGCTGTCGGTTCAGCATTTCCAAGCACATCATAAGCCAGACCTACAGGTCCAAGAACTTTTCCTGCTCCCGCTTTTACTCCAGCTTTCACTGCTGTTTGTTCTACTGTTTCTTCTACGACCTTTCCTGTCGCTTTTTTAGCAAACGGAACAATATTATTCGCTTCAGTTGTTGCAGGATTCAGATTAGTCTTAAAACAACATAAATAACCACTCTCTGAATGTGCTAAATGCAAACTTTTATTTTTTCTTTGTTTGAAATTCATCGGAAATTCATCTAAGTATTTATGTAAATCACTATAAAATACCAAGATTAACTTTTAATTTAATTAAATTTCAAGACTTTACTTTTTTAAATATTTACTTTCCCAATGGTGGACAAGGACAGCACCAGCCTTTGTTTTGCCCGAAGTTATAGGTTCTGATCATTGCCCAATTGGTATTGAAATTAAAATTCCATAAAGCCTTACTATTGTTTTAGAGAAGAAAGATTGAGCTATTACTGTATACTCATTTTCTATTTTGCTGACTTTCGGTCGATTTAGGGTATTCACTTTATTTCATTTGCCCTAATAAGACTTTAATCTTTTTGTTTTTGGGCTGGTGGTTGAGGGTTTTGAGTAGTATTAATTGGCTCTGTTAGTGCTCCATCATCTAACCAATAGTCACTTAATATTTGGGGTACTTCTATTTCTATTGTTTTATTAAAAATATTGAAAATTCCTATATCCATAACACCTATATCTGGCCCAAAACTCCTTTTTGTTTCTGCGGTTGAAATTGGAATACCTAAATGCTGTGCGTAGCTTAGAATAAACAAGTCAAATTCTTTGTCAAAAGTAGAATAGTTCTGTGCATAATAAGGTTTGTACCTTACTAACCCATGATCTGTTAAAGCTATTAATTGTCTGCCCATAATTTCGCCTTCCTCATCTTTAGCCCAAACTATCACTTTATTGCAATCAATACCATTAGAGACAGCAGATGCAAAATTACCCGCCATAAGATGCAAGCAAGAATAAGGATTTTTCATTAAATTACCCATCTGCAAGTATCTAAGAGGATCAATTTCTACTGTAAACTCAAAACCTTTTATATTAAGGCTATAACTGCTTCTCCAGTTACCTATGTTTGCCTCTGGAAAAGTTCTTTGAATCTGGTTTTTCCATTTTTGAGCTTCAGTATTATTAAATATCCAATTGGAAGAATTGTCTTCATTAAAATGGTCTTTTATTAGCTGAGATAAATATTTAATATTATTAGGATAGCTTTGAGAATTACCTTTGAGAGATTCAACTTGTAATTTAGCATAAAACAAAACTGCATTTGTTAGATCTGGGCTTAGTTTTTCTATAGAAACTGAATAACCTAATATATCAATGAGCTTTTTGTGACAACTCGATAAAAGAAACTTATTAAGTGATTGTATTTGACCCAAAATTAATTGAGAATGGATTGCTTTCCTTATTTGTTTTATGTAATGAGATTTGAAAGATTTTATATAATTTTGTAATTTGGCAGGAATTTCTCCTGATAAATATTTAGGAAAATTCGGGTCTGTTAAAATAGAAATTTCTTTCCTTAAAGACTCAATTCTTTTATTTTGGCTTTCTGAACGTGATGTTAGATATTCTAACTTTTCTAGTTCCTTATTTTTTAAGCTAATGATGCCATCCAAGTCTAAAAGCTCTTTTAATGGTTTTATTAAATACTCAGTTTGATTATATTCCTGAAAAGATAATAACTGATGATATTGTTTTAAAAGTTCATCGTCTTTATTTAAAAAATCTGCATTTCCTCTAAATTGTTGATTTTGTTTCTTATTAGAGATTTCTTCTTCCAACTCTTTCCAGCTAGCGTTACCGAACAAATCAATATGTGCAAAAGCTTCAAGCATTTTATGAGCTGTCTTTAGCTGTGCATTACCATTTTCTTCAGATAACATATTTTTAAAAAAACCTTTTAATAACATAGAGTCTACTTTTATAAATGCTTTAAGCCCCTCTAGATTAATCTTTAGCTTTAGTCTAGTTGTTTCACCCAATATTAAAGTATGTAAATTTTTCTCGATTTTTTGATTAGATGGAAAAGTAATATTTTGGATAATTAAAAATTTCTCTTTAGGAAAGATGATAGGCCACTCTTCCATCTCATTTAAAATCTTGAGCTTATAGCTTACATCTTGATCTGGATCTAACAAGAAAGAATAAACTTCGGGTATGAGTTGCTTTATCAATTCAGAATCAGAATGAGTATTCCAAACTTCCATAAAATATTTACTGAATGGTTTTTCTTCTGTGCTTGCTAAAATATTTCTGATTGAATCAAATTGCTGCAAATTAGTTTTATTAGAAATAATTTCGCCTTGAGTATACTGATCGATTATAGCAATTCTTGTTTCGCTACCCAAGCTAGCCCGAGTGCCAGAATTAGCTTTATTTAAATCGTCAATTGCTTTTTGTTTCTCAGTTTTTTGTTTTTGTTCTTCCAAACTTGGAGTTGCCCTTTCATCACCATTAGCCAGCTTTGTTCTACTATCTGGTTTCTTGTAACCAACTGGCATTTTTATTTCAGTGGTTTTTCCGCCTGTTTGAATTTCAAGTACATCACCTTTCTTTTCTATTCCATCACCTAAAGCCAGTTTTATTGTTTCACCTCGATTGTATAAAGTATATGTTTCTCCATCAAAGCCAATATTCACATCTCGAGCTAAATTAATTAAAGGATACTGCCCTGGAAGAAAAACATTGCCTAATTTAAGCCTAAGTTCTCCTGCTGAGTTTAAAGCCATTGTTAAGGTTTCAGCGGGATTGTTTGCAAAGTTAAAAGTATTTTCTGCTGTAGTCCCAAAAGTACCTATTGCTGTCGGTTCAGCATTAATAAGCACATCAACAACAGGACCAACTAAAGGAAGTTTGCTAAAAAGTTTTCCAGCTCCTGCTTTTGCTCCAGCCTGAATAGCTGTCTGTTCTACTGTTTCTTCTACAGCCGCTTGTGTCGCTTTTCTGGCAAACGGAACAATATTATTCGCTTCAGTAGTTACTGTTACAGGATTAGTCTTAAAACAACATAAATAACCGCTCTCTGAATGAGCCAAATGCAAACTTTTATTTTTTTTTAGCTTAAAAATCACAGCAAGCTTAAATTAAACACTTATGAAATCACTATAAAATACCAAGATTAACTTTTAATTTAATTAAATGGTATTGAAATTCAAATTCCATAAAGTCTTACTATTGTTTTAGAGAAGAAAGATTGAGCTATTACTGTATACTCATTTTCTATTTTACTGACTCTGACTCGATCTAGGGTATTCACTTTATTTCATTTGCCCTAATAAGACTTTAATCTTTTTGCTTTTGGGCTGGCGGTTGGGTGTTTTGAGTTTTTCTTGTGGGTATTTCTGGCCCACCTAAATAATCATAAAGTTTCCAAAGTCTTTCGTCAGTGATTGGAGGAAAATGCTCTGAACCAAATAATTCTGTAGCCATTGCTGAAGCAAACATTTCTGCCTTTATCTCGTTCATCGTATGGCTTCCAGTAGTTATTGGATACTCAGACAATAATTCCTTGACTTCGCCTGTAGACAAGCCAAACCTCTGTAATAAGCTTGCATTGTCTTCTACTGTTGAATTATTAAGCTCTTTAAAACGAGTTTTGTTATTCAAAAAATCTAAACCATGTGCTATTTCATGAAAAACAGTATGACTGTAAAAATTGTTTGTTGAACTCCAGTTACTTTCATCAGAACCTATTTTCTCATCATCTAAATATAAAATTGCTCGTCCTTTTTCGTAAGATTTACTGTTATCCAAGTACCCTTTTAATCCTACTTGAAATAGAGGTTCAACAATAAGCTCTATTTGAGATAAATCTATTCCACGCTCTTTTAATTGCATTACTGCTAAATTTACTAGTGCAATAGTTGAAACATTGGATGTATTATACTCAGCGTTATATAGCCCTAAAGTTTCTTTGGCAAAGTTTTCTAATTTTTCTACTTTTTGTCGGTTTTCATATTGCTTAATAAAATTATTAAAATCAGATAAATCATTTTCAGTAAGTAAATTAGAATGATTATTAATAAAATCAAGAGCTTCTTTTGGACTAGAATTGTTACAACAAGATTTCAAGATTTTCAGTAATGTCTCCGAAAAATTATTATTAATTTGATTTTTATTTTTAAGCACTAAGTCAAGTACTTTTCGTGAAAGTTCGGGATAAGTAGCAATAGTACTCAAGGTATTAGGAAACTGAGAAAAACTATTTGTTTTTGAAATAAAATCAAATACTTGTTTTACAAGAATTATGCCAATAGGCCTAATATAGGCAAAAAAATTATGTGAAAAATCTATCAAAATCAGCTATTTTCGCCCTATGAATATCGATAAAGCCAAATCTT
>CANLFK010000022.1 GCA_947489925.1 Candidatus Caenarcanales bacterium | reverse complement strand
CCTTCAAAGACATGGTCGCAAGAAAAAACCTTTTTACAGAATAGTAGTTATGAATTCTAGAGATCGCAGAGATGGTCGCCCAATTGAAGATTTAGGTTGGTTTGATCCTTTAAATGATGATCTTTCTATAAAAATTGAGAGACTTGATTATTGGACTAGTGTTGGTGCAATTTCTTCGGAAAGAGTTACTTCAATTGTCAAAAAAGCTCAAAAAGAAGCAATACCCGCAAAAGCTTAGGCTTAAATTATGACCAATTCAGCTCAAAAACACAAAAAAGTTGAAATCTACACCAGTTCATCTTGTCCTTATTGCGTTAAAGCCAAAGCCTTATTCGATAAAAAAGGTGTCTCTTACACTGAAATTCATTTACAAGATGATGCAGAAAGAGAAGCCATGATAAAAAGAACTGGTGGAGCAAGATCAGTACCACAAATTTTTATTGATAATAATTTTATAGCTGGTGGCTGTGATGGTTTATACCAAAAAGAAGCGAAAGGCGAATTAAATTCTTTGCTTGGTTTATGAAATTACATGATGATTTAGAAGATTGCGAAGACATTGAACTAGACAAATATAATGCCCAAACAACAACCGTGGCAAGAGCTAGACTATGCGGAAAATGTGTAAATTATACTATTGAAAACCGCTTAATGCCTAGTATTCGTTGTCAATTAGGTATTAGACCACAAGTTATTTTTGGCACTGATCAGAAAAAATTTATTCCAAGCTGTTCTGAATTTAAAAAAGGAATAATATAATGCTTAGTTTTAAAGCAATAGGAGTCTTAAGTCGCCAAGAAATTAATTTACAATTTGAATTAGCCGAAAAAAAAGGTATTTATTTTACTTTCCCCGATCAATCTTGTATTAGTGCCGACATTGACAATATATTGGGTGCTATGCGTAATACAATGCTAGGTAATGACAAAAATGCAATTTGCTTTGTAGAACACCTTTTAGCCGCCATTCATTTAAATAAAATTGATAATATAAATATTTGTATTAATGGCTCTGAAATTCCTCTTTTGGAAGGAAGCTCCATTGAATGGTTTAATTTGCTAAAAGATTGGACAGCCAAAAATAATAAACCCGAATTGTATGAATTAACTGAACCATTATTTATTCGTTTAGACTCTGAGAGAG
Source organism: Candidatus Caenarcanales bacterium (assembly GCA_947489925.1). GTDB lineage: Bacteria > Cyanobacteriota > Vampirovibrionia > Caenarcaniphilales > Caenarcanaceae > JAAFJH01. Next base: position 16,569 of record CANLFK010000022.1, on the reverse strand, counting down.
CTTTATTTGCATATCCGAATGAAAAGTTTAAAATGACTTATTTATTTGAATCTCCGATTAATCAAGCTAAAACATGGGTTTCTTGGAGTGAAGAACAAGATCCTGAAATTTTGGCTAGTGCTAGAACTTTTGCGGCTGAAGCAGAGCATATAGCTTTGGGAGTAAAGGGAAAATTACTTAGTTATAATCAAGATGGTTTTGATTTACCTTTGCATAATGCAGATGAACCAGCTTTGCATAAATTACTTGATTTATTCGGTGATTTGAGTTTATGTGGCGTAAATCCTTTATTTATAAAAGCCCATTTTATCAGCCTAAAAGGTAGTCATAATTTAAATACTCAAATGGCAAAACTTCTTAAAGCTCAATTTCGATTATAAACTTTAGGCAGTCTAATTCTTAAATCACAAGCAATTTCATATTCAATAGTATTTAAAACTTTTGCCCAGTCAGTCATTTGGATTTGTAAGTCATTTTGTTTGCCAATTAGAGTTACAATTTCTCCAACTTTGGGTTTTGTCTGGCAGTCAGTAAAGTCAAAGCAAATTTGATCCATTGAAATATTACCCACTTGCTGAATATATTGATTTTGATAAATGGCTTTAATTTTATTAGATAATCCTCGTTTAACTCCATCAGCATAGCCAAGTGGCAAAAGCCCAATTAAACTGTCTCTCTGGGCAGTCCAAGTCAAATTATAGCCAACTCCTTCGCCTGCACAAACTGTCTGCAAATGACTGATACGAGCCATTAAACTTAAAACTGGCTTAAACAATAAATTATGATTTTCAGGTGATATTCCGTATAAGCCAATTCCAATGCGAAACATGTCAAATTCTGATTCTATATTTTTTAGCAAAATTGAGCTAGCGGCAATATGCAATAAACCTAAATCTTGATTTTTAAATTGAGAAATAACCTCTCTAAAGCGGATTAATTGAGTATTTGTAAAATCATGTTTGGCAGAACAAGCAAAATGACTATAAACTCCTTTTAATTTAAAATTATTTGCTTGATTTAAAACTGACTGAATCAATAAAGTGGCTTCATCTTTCCATTTTGCCCCACTGCGATTCATGCCAGTATTAATTTTAATTTGTATTTCTTTAGGCTTACTTAAAGGTACTTTAATCAAATCATTTAGCTGTTCTAAGCTAGAAACTGTAATTTCTAAATTATATTCTAAAGCTCGACTGATAGCCCACAAAGGCGTTGGACTTAAAATCAAAATATTTGTTTCAATACCAGCTTCTCTTAATTGTACTCCTTCATCAACGGAAGCTACACCCAAATAATCAATATTATAAGCTTGCATTAATAAACCCGTTGAAACAGCACCATGACCATATGCATCGCTCTTTAAAACTGCCATAATTTTTTTATCAGGCAAAGCTTTTTTTATCAGCTGATAATTATATTCTAAAGCATTTAAGTCTATTTCAATCCACGCATCTCGGCTGAAAGAGGCTTTAACTGGATTTCGAGATATAATAGTCATAATAATTCATTTTGTTTTTTTAATAAGCTTTAATTTCATCGCTTTCAATCATTATATTATCGCCAGATTGCCTTAAAATAAAAAAACCAGCTTCTTTAGCTAAATTTACAACTTCCTTTGAAAAGCTCCAACCAGCAATAACTCCATAAATATTTTGCTTTGCTTTTTCTTTAAATAATTGCTTAAAGTTAGGTATTTTTCGGTCTCTCAAAGATTTAATATCCTGTTCTCTAACTTTGTATTTAACCTCAACAACAATTACTGAATTGCAATTATAAAGAATAATATCAAATTCGTCTTCAATCTTTCCAAGCTTTCGGTGGGTATTTCTTTCTGAATAATCAATTTTAATACCATTAAAGCTTTTTTTACTTTTTAAAGCATTCCAAAAAAATTCTTCCGCCACAACACCATTATTATTACTAATATTTCCTAATTCTTTTGATAATTTTTGAATTTGTTTATCAGTTTTAGCTTGTTCCAGTGAAAGTTTATCTATCAATTCACTAGTCTTGGCTTGTTCTAATGAAAGTCTGTCTATTAATTCTTCACTTTTGGCATGCCTTAAAGTCCCTTCCAGTGAAAGTTTATCTATCAATTCTTCACTTTTGGCATGCCTTAAACTACTTTCCAGCGAAAGTCTGTCTATCAAATCGCTAGTCCTGTCTTGCTTTTCTTTAGATTCAGCAAAACTACGGAATAAATTTTCAAATTCTTTCTCAAAAGCCATTTTATTTTTTACTTAAATTAAACTTCAAATTAATTATACCTAAGTCAAATCTCATAAAATTAATATTTTTTCATACCCATAAAGCGAGTACCCGTTCTAGTAAAGGTAAATTCAATTGTGATAGTCTCGGGTGAACCATCTGGCAAAGGTCTAAAACTCGGTGAAGCTTCTAATACAGCTTGTCTCGCGGCGGCTTCTGCTTCAGGGCTACTGGTTTTAACTGTATGCAAAGAACTGGGTACTAAACGACCATTTTTTTGAAGAGTAAAGAAAACTTTGACCTCATCAGCACTATCTGCACTTCTGGGTTTCCAAGCAGACTGTATTCGTCTTTGCAAATCTTGCATAAAAGCCCCATAATCAACATTCCTTTTGGCGGCGACAGTTGTCGGTCCATTTGGATTATTGTTCGGATTAGAATTTCCACCACCAGCATTACTACTAAAACCACCACTACGAGAAGCTGGTAAAACTGGTTGCCTCGAAGATTGTGAAGAAGATGAAGAACTACTACTTGAAGACGAAGAAGATGATGCCGTTGAAACATTAGAAACTTGACGGCTATTTTGTGATGAACTAACTGGAGCTGGATTTTGCTGAGTATCACTGGAAGAAAGAATTTGTTTATCTTCTGAATTTTGTGAGGCTTTGGGCTTGAAAACTGGCAGAAAAGGTTTATTATCCGAAATAGTTTTGGGTTGTGGCTTAGGTGGAGAAGGAGGAGTATAAGGAGATTGTCTTGGTGATGGAGGCTTGGGTTGTTGCTGCTGAGGTTGGGGTGGTTGAGGCGGTATTGGTTTGGCTTCTTGTTTTTGAGGCTGAGGGCTTTGCGGAGCTGGCTTATTAAATATTTTTTGGAGAAAGTTTTTCTTGGTTGAAATTTCAGGAGCTGGCTTTCCCGACTCTTTGGGCAAATTAGGATTAGACTTGCCAGAATTAACTGTATCTTGTTCGGAAGCTCTTTGAGTTTTTTGAGGATTTTTGACTTTATCGGGAAGTGGCTCGCTAGAAGTGAATTCTAATTCGAGGGTTTTTTCTTTTTGGATTGGCATAAATTGAAAAATCAAACCATAAAGCAAAATCGAACCTAATAAAATTGTATTTAATAAATAAGTTCCGCCAAGAGAGCTAGCAAATAAAACAGGTTTACGGTCTTTTTCTAGTCTTTTGAATTGTTTTTTTATATCTTTTAAATTTTCTAAAACTAAATAAAAAGCCAAACAAAGCACTAAGCCACTAATGAAAATTTTAAAACTAAGTGAAAAATTGAATAAATCATTGATTTCTGGAATAACAATTTTACGAGCGGCAAAAATTAAATGTCCGACCAGAAGAGGTAAATTAACTAAATCAATTAAAATAATGCTTAAAATACAACTAATAAAACAACCAAGCAAAATCCAGCCTTTTAAAGTTTGCTGATTACTTATTAAATGCGGCAAACCCGGTATATATTTCAGCAGCCCAAAATCATTACTTCCATCATTTTGATTAAAGCGTTGGTAAATGCCACTGCTATAAGTATTTTTGTTTTGTAATTGCAAAGCCATTTACTTAGTTTAAATGATTTTAAAGTTCTAGGTCAAATCTATGAAGAGAAATTAAACCTTTAGCTAAATAATAAATCATAAGAGTTATAATTTTATTTGCTGACAAGTGACAAAATTACATCAAACTTAAAGAGGTTACAAAAAATATGGCAAGCGTTATACAAAGTTCAGATGCTTCATTTAAAGCAGATATTTTAGACAATAAAGGCTTAGCTTTGGTTGATTTTTGGGCTCCTTGGTGCGGACCTTGTAAACAGCTTTCTCCTTTAATCGAAGAAATGGCAAAAGAATTTCCAGATGTAAAATTTGTAAAAGTGAATACTGATGAGAATTCTCACACTGCTCAGTCTTATCGTATTAGTGGAATCCCAACCTTAATTTTGTTTAAAGATGGACAACCCATCAAAGTTGAAGTTGGTGCTTTAAATCGAGACGGACTAAGAGAATTAATCAAATCTGCTTCTTAAAAGAAGAAAATTAATTTAAATTAGAACTTTCAAATGCAAAATAAAAAAATAATTTTAGGTGTTTCGGGCGGAATTGCCAGTTATAAAGCTTGTGATTTAGCTTCTTTATTAGTTAAAGATAATTATAAAGTACAAACTATTCTGACTGATTCAGCCCAAAAGTTTATTTCAGCTTTAACTTTTAAAACTATTACTTATAATGACTGTTATACAAATCAATTTGATTATGATATCGTAGAGCCGCTTCATATTGAAATGTGCCGTGAAGCTGATCTTTTAGTTTTAGCTCCGGCAACCGCTAATTTAATAGCCAAAATGGCAAATGGTATTGCAGATGATTTATTGACTACTTTAATTTGTGCTTATAGTTCAAAAAAACCAATTTTGCTTGCTCCCGCCATGAATACTGCCATGTGGGAAAATCCAATTGTACAGGCTAATTTGAAAACTATTACTGAAAATTTAAACTGTACTATTATTAATCCAATCGAAGGTCAATTAGCTTGCAGAACAGAAGGCATTGGCAAATTAGCCGAAGTTGAAAATATTTATAAACAAGCCGTTTCATTATTGTCCAAAAATAGTTCCAATCTTCAATTACCTATTTTGCCAGAGGGTGAATGGTCTGGTTTAAAAGTTTTAATTACGGCTGGTGGCACAAAAGAACCAATTGATCCAGTTCGTTTTTTGGGCAATCGAAGTTCTGGGAAAATGGGTTTAGCCTTGGCTGATGAAGCTTATAAAAAAGGTGCTGATATAATTTTAATTACCACTCAAAAAGCTTTAAAACGAAATTATAAAATCATAGAAGTTGAAACAGCTCATGAATTACAAAAAGCGGTTGAAAGTTACTTTGATACTTGTCAAATATTAATTATGTCAGCGGCTGTTTCTGATTTTAGGCCATTACAAGTTTTTGCTTCAAAAGTTAAAAAATCTCGCTCTGAGTCGGATTGGTATTTGCCTTTAACTAAAAATCCAGATATTTTAGAAACTTTGGGTCGTTTGAAAAAAGAAAATCAAATTTTAATTGGCTTTGCCGCTGAGTCGGATAATTTAATACAAAATGCACGCAAAAAATTAGAAAATAAAAAATTAGATTTAATTGTCGCTAATCAAGTTGATAATACTGAAATCGGCTTTGGGTCTGATTATAATGAAGTTTATTTATTAACCCAAAAAGATAATTCAGAAGAAATAATTTTACCCAAAAACACTAAAACACAAATTGCATTCCAGATTTTAGAATTTGTACAGGATAAATTTTTAAAATGTTAAAAAAGTTAAAGATTTTATTTAGTTTATTATTTTTATTCAGTAGTTTTATGGCTAAAGCTGAAACTATTAATGAAGATTTTATTTTGACCTTAAAAGAAAGTTTTTTGTCTAAAGCTTTTGTCAATCAGCGGAATTTTGAATATAAAGATAATCAAGGCAATTATTTAAAGCTAAGTAATTTAAAGCTCTCACTAGATGATGGTTTTATTAAAGGTTCTGTTAATCTGGATAAATTCAAGCAAAATCATTATACAAATAATTCTGTTCTGGATGGCTTAATTCGTAAAGTTTCAGAAATGGACAATGTGGCAGTTGTTAAGCTAAAAACAGAAATTGGCTTGTCTAAAGATCATCAAAAACTAATTTTAAAAAATACCAAATTTACGAGCTTTGATAATAAATATTTGCCAGCTTTTATTGAAAAAACCTTTGTGCTAGGTGAATTAAACCGTCGTTTTTCTCCGCAGATTAATGGACAAACGGTTTACAAATTTTCGGATAATTCTCAGGTTGATATTTATGATTTACAAATTGCAAAAAAAGGAATTCAAATTAAGGGAATTTTAAAGTAAATTACAAAACTGTTTTTTACAATTTTTTCTAGCTATTTTTTTTCTCTCAATTCATAATATGGCCCTCTTACCAGTGGTGTCAGCAGCAGTGCTTTCAGGTCGTTAATATTCATTTGATCACAACTTATGCTTACACCTACTTCCAGTACCAGTGATTCCAGTTCGCTAATATTCATTTGATCATAATTTGTACTTACACCCAGACTAACAAATTGAGACAAAAGAAAGTTAGGATCGACTTCTTCAAGACTTTGAACATCTCTCATATCCAATGGCCCAAAGGTAAAACTCAAAGATGGTTCTTCAATTTTGTTTATAGGTACTAAATCATACTTCTCTGTAATTTGTTGAGGAAGCAAATTTGCGGCAAAATAAGTTACCTTACTACCATTGAGATTAACTTCGGTCAATTTATGGGCTAAACTTGACAATTTAGATGCTGTTATTATTATTGGATCATGAATTAATCCTTTTCCTTCAGGACTAAAAGAAGTTGGGAAACAAGTAAATTCATTGTAGTTAGCACCTGTTAAATCAGCACCTCTTAAATTAGCACCTGTTAAATTAGTACCTCTTAAATTAGCTTTTATTAAATTAGCATTAGTTAAATTAGCACCTGTTAAATTAGCTTTTCTTAAACGAGTGTTAGTTAAATTAGCATCTGTTAAATCAGCATCTTGTAAATTAGCACCTGTTAAAAAAGTATTTGATAAATCAGCACCTCGCAAATTAGCACCTTTTAAATCAGCATCTTGTAAATCAGCATCTTGTAAATTAGCATCTTGTAAATTAGCATCTTGTAAATTAGTATCTGTTAAATTAGCATCTTTTAAATTAGTATTTGTTAAATCAGCATCTGTTAAATTAGCACCTTTTAAATTAGCTTTTATTAAATTAGCATTAGTTAAATTAGCACCTGTTAAATTAGCTTTTCTTAAACTAGTGTTAGTTAAAAAAATATTTGATAAATTAGCACCTGTTAAATTAGCACCTGTTAAATCAATATAGCTGAAAGAAGTACCTATTAAATTAGCACCTTTTAAATCAGCACCTGTTAAATTAGCACCTATTAAGTTAGCACCTCCTAAATCAATATTTGCCAAGTTAGCACCTATTAAATTAGTCTGGGCAAGACGCTTTGGCGAAAAGTCACGAAATAATGGTGATCGAAATACTTGAACTTGCCGTTTTTCCTCTTCTATTATACTAGAAGCCAAAATTATTCTCTTTCTTGATCTGGCAGATATATTCTTAAAGTTTGTTTGAGTTGATTTTATGATCATTATTAAATTTAAGTTAAATAGTATTAGCAAAATATATTAGCTTAAACTAAATACCGAGTCAAGACTGATTGTAATTATGTTTTTTATTTTAATAGCAAAAAAAGGAATTCAGATCAAGGGAATTTTAAAGTAAAATCATATTAATATTTGAGTTTTTAAGTGATAATTTTGTTTGATTTTTAATTAACTTAATCCTAAAAAATGCTCAGGTTTGTTTTGCTTAATGTTGCTTGTTTAGCGGTTTTCACTTTATCGATTGATTTTTTTACTTTGAATTCAGTTTTAGCTAAGCAAAATCAATTATCTAAAATTAAAGAATCACCACAGATAAGTATAAAGCCAGCTGTGCAGTTCTCCCAGATTCCAATTTTGGGTTTTCATGATATTGTCAATAAAAATAATTCTCGGCAAAATCCACCTCTTAGACGATCATTTGATACTGATTATGATAAAGATAAATTGGTCGAAGTTTTAACTTATTTAATACAGAAAGACTATTGGTTTTTAACAAGTGATGAGTTCTTTCATTATTTTTACCTAAAAGATCGTTTAATTCCAGTCGAAAAAAATAGCCAAAGACCAATTATGCTGACTTTTGATGATGGCTATGAAGGCTTATATTCTAATCTTTTACCTTTACTTGAATCTTTGAATAATAAATATCAAAAACAAGTCAAAGTTGTACTTTTTATAAATCCAGCTCTCATGGGCATTGAAGACGGAGATTTAAAATACACTAATTGTAATCAGCTTAAAGAAGGTTTAGAAAAAGGTTTTTTTGATATTCAATCGCATGCTTTAACTCATCGTAATTTAACAAAAATCAAAGTAGCTGAATTACCTTTTGAGCTAGGCAAATCAAAATTTATACTCAGACAATGTCTTAAAAATAAAAAAGTTGCCACTCAAATAGCTTATCCGTATGGTTCACAAAATGAAAAAATACTTGAATATGTAACTTTATATTATGAGACTGCTTATTTGTATAATAATAAGTTTTTTGAAATCTCTAATAAGAAAAATAATCGTTATTTAATCCCCCGCTTAATTACTTCAAGAGATAAAACCGTCAAAGACTTAATTAATATAATTGAAAGAGCTGAATGAGAGAGTAAATTTAATTTGGCATTTGCCTTGAATTATTGATATATTATTCTTTAACTATTGTCAAAATAAATATTAAATAATGACACAAGCTCAAACAGAAGAATTCAAAGCTGGACTGGACGGAGTAATTGCTGGCGAAAGCAAAATTTGTTTAATTGATGGAGAAAATCGTAGACTTTCATATCGTGGCTATAATGTAGCGGATTTAGTCAAATATTCCTCTTTTGAAGAGACAGCTTATTTGCTAATTAAAGGTTATTTACCTACAACTAATGAACTTTTGGCTTTCAAAAAAGCTTTAGTCGAAGCTCGTCAAATTCCACCCGAGATTTTACAAATATTGGCTTCAATCCCAGTTAAAACCTCGGCTATGGATGCGTTTAGAACTATTATTTCTGCTTTAAGTCAATATGACCCTGAAGTTGATTCCAATTCACCAGAAGCTAATTTTAACAAAGCCATTCGTTTAATTTCACAAGCCCCTATTATTATTGCCGCTTATCATCGTTTGCGTCATAAACTTCATCCCATTGAAGCCAAAAAAGATGAAAATAGTAGTCTTGCCGCTAATTTTTTATATATGCTCACTGGAGAAGATGCTGATGAATATGCCAAAAAAGTTTTTGATATTTGTTTAATTCTGCATGCTGATCACTGTTTTAATGCTTCTACTTTTACAGCTCGTGTAACTGCCGCCACTTTGTCAGATATGCATTCAGCGGTAACTTCAGCGATTGGTGCATTGAAAGGACCTTTGCATGGTGGGGCTAATCAGGAAGTAATGGAATTATTATTAAAAGTTGCTTCTTTGGATAATGTAACTACTTCTATTAATAAAATGTTTGAAGAAGGCAAAAAAATACCGGGTTTTGGACATCGTGTTTATCGTAATTGTGAAGACCCCAGAGCTACCATTTTAAGAGAATGTTCACGGGAATTAGGAATAAGAAATAAAAATACAAAATGGTTTGAAATTTCAGAAGCTATTTCTCAAATAGTCGTCAAGAGAGCGGAAGAAAAGCAAAAGCCAATTTATCCGAATGTTGATTTTTACTCAGCTTCGACCTATCATGTTTTGGGCATTGACACACAGTTATTTACGCCGATTTTTGCAATGTCACGGATGGCTGGTTGGTGTGCTCATATTATTGAACAGCATACTAATAATCGTTTAATTCGTCCACAAGCTAATTATTTAGGTGAAAAAGACTTAAATTATCTTGAAATAAGCAAACGATAAATTCCTAAAAAATAGGTAAAATTGCCTCTTAATTAACTGAAATAATAAACTTTTTATATGACTATGACACAAGCTAAAAACAAATTTGCCGCCAAAAGATTAGACAGCATTCCTCCATATTTATTTGCTGAAATTGATAAAAAACGCTTAGCCGCTATTGCCAAAGGCGTAGATATTATAAACTTGGGAATTGGTGATCCAGACAAAGCTACTCCAGATTTTATTGTTAAAGCCATGCATGAAGCCATTGATGATGCCAGCACTCATAATTATCCTCCATATGCTGGTACACCAGAGTTTCGCAAAGCTGCAGTTAATTGGTTTGCGAAAAGATTTAATTTGCCAGCTTTTGATGCTGAACTTGAATGTTTAGGAACTATTGGCATGAAAGAAGCCATTCATAATATGTTTTTGGCAACTGTTGATGCTGGTGATTATGCTTTAATTCCAAGCCCCGGCTATCCAGTTTATAAAACTTCCACTATTTTATGTGGTGGTCATTCTCATTTAATGCCTTTAAAAGCGGAAAATAATTTTTTAATTGATTTAGATGCGATTCCTGAAGAAATTGCCAAAAAAGCCAAAATTTTATTTTTAAATTATCCAAATAATCCAACTGGAGCTTTTGCAACCAAAGAGTTTTTTGAAAAAGTTATTGCTTTCGGTAAAAAATATAATATTTTAATTTGCCACGATAATGCTTATTCCGAAAATTCCTTTGATGAAAATAATTTGCCACTTAGTATTTTTAGCATTGAAGGAGCGAGAGATATTGCAATTGAATTTTTCTCAATGAGTAAAGGTTATAATATGACTGGTTGGAGAGCGGGTTTTGCAGTAGGAAATGCAGATGCTATTAAAGCTTTAGCGACTGTTAAAACTAATATTGATTCTGGAGTTTTCAAAGCCATTCAAAAAGCTTGTATAGTCGGCTTAAACAGCGATCAAAGCCATTTAAAAGCCATGAGAGAGCTTTATTCAGAGAGAGCAAAAGTAGCCGAAGCTGGTCTTAAATCTTTAGGTTGGTCAATTGATAAGCCTAGTGAAGGAACTTTATATATTTGGCAGCCAATTCCTCTTAAATATAAATCTTCAATTGACTTTGCGACTGATATGCTTGAAAAAGCTGGTATTGTTGTGCCACCTGGTATTGGTTATGGTGAATACGGTGAAGGTTATTTCAGAATTGCTTTAAGTGCTTCCAAAGAGAAAATCCAAGAAGCGATTGAAAGAATGAAAAAACATGGCTTAACTTATAATTAAGAAGTTTAATCTGAAGCAGGATACCCAAGATTTTAGGATTTTCAGGATTTGTATTTCAAGTTTATTTTCCTTGATTAAAACTTTTCAAGCGTGAATCCTGTATATCTTTTAATCCTGCAAATCCTGATTCAGAAAGCGGAAAAACTATAAATAAAATATCTGTGAAATCTGTGTTATCCGTGCTAATCTGCGATTCAGATAAAAAAGTATTTGAGAATAAACTTTTATTTAGTTGAGCTGAATTACGGAAATCACTTGGGAAATAATCGCAACTAATGGAACAAGTGGGCGTTACTGTCAATTAAATGTCCCTGAAGAATTTTCACCTTTAAGAGCATTTTTCTTTGATACCTCCAGATTTATTGAGCTCGCAGTTGATATACTAAAAAGACTGATTTTATAATTAAAAAGTTTTTAAAGTAAAATGCCTCGTTATATTGGTCTAGATATTGGTAGTAAAAAAACTGGCATTGCTATTACTGATTTAATGGGGCTTTTTGCCAGAGATTTAAAAACAGTTTTTACTAATGATTTAAACGCTCAATTAAAAAAAATCATTAAAGACAATAGCGATTTGGCTGGTTTAGTAATTGGTTTACCCAAAAGTAAAAGCGGTGAAGCTGAAGCAAAAATAAAAGACTTTTCCAAAAAATTAGAAGCTGAATTTAATTTACCAATTTATTTTGAAGATGAAAGATTAACCAGTTGGGACGCTCGTGAAATACTAAGAGAACAAGGTTATAATTCAGCTAAAGTGAAAGAACTTGAAGATCAAATTGCGGCCAAACTTATTTTACAAGCATATTTGAATAGTATTCATCGTACACTTCTTGAATAGAATATGTTTAATTTGTATTTTTCTAATTAAATGAATCGGTAATAGCTGCATTAAAATAGTCATTTGCCACATAAAGAACAGCAAATTATTTTTAAGCTTTATAATTATTCAAGAAAACTAAAATCGTCAAAATCTATGAAAATCAAAGCTTATGCTGCTGAAGCGATTGGTGCTGAATTAAAACCTTTCGAGTATGAGCTAGGAGAGCTGAAAGACGAAGATGTTGAAATTAAAGTCGAATATTGCGGGATTTGTCATAGTGATTTGAGTATGCTTAACAATGAATGGGGCATGACTCAATATCCTTTTGTACCCGGACATGAAATTATTGGAACTATTTGTGCTATTGGTAAAAAAGTAAAAACACTTTCTATTGGACAAAGAGTTGGCTTGGGCTGGTTTTCAAGCTCTTGTATGACTTGTGATTGTTGTATGTCTGGTGACCATAATCTATGCTCAAATGCTGAAGGTACTATTGTTGGACGATATGGTGGTTTTGCCGAAAAAGTACGCTCTCACTTTGCTTGGGCTATTCCTTTACCAGAAAGTCTTAAAGCCGAAAGTGCTGGACCATTATTTTGCGGAGGTATAACCGTTTTTAATCCGATTGTTCAGCTAAATATAAAACCTACGGACAAAGTTGGAATTATTGGTATTGGAGGTTTAGGACATATGGCTCTTAGCTTTTTAAAAGCTTGGGGTTGCGAGGTTACGGCTTTTTCTTCTAATCCTTCTAAATCTGCAGAAGCTCTTGAAATGGGTGCAAATCATTTTGTAAATTCATGTAATGTCGAAGACTTAAATAAGCTGAAAAATTCATTTGATTGTATTGTTTCTACTGCTAACGCAGACTTAGACTGGACTGTTTATATTTCACTGCTCAAAGCAAAAGGCAAATTACATTTTGTTGGAGTTGCACCCAATCCAGTTTCAACTCATGTTTTTCCTTTGATTTCAGGGCAAAAGTCAATTTCTGGAAGCCCCCTCGGGAGCCCAGCTACCACAGCTAAAATGCTTGACTTTGCTGTCAGACATCATATAGAGCCAACTATTGAAATTTTCCCACTTAGTGAAGTAAATCAAGCAATTGCAAAACTTAAAAGTGGAAAAGCTCATTATCGAATTGTTTTAAAAAATGATTAATATCAAAAAGCTAAGTTAATATCCCTAATTAATAAACACGGGGGAAAGAAGATTTATTTAAGAGAGAGTTTTTTAGCAAAATTCTTTAAAAACAGCTCGCTCAATTTTCGATGTGAAAAGGTTTAAGGTTATAATCAAGTATTAGTTCTGCATATTTGAAATTGAGCCAAATATAATATTAATTTAAATTATGCCCGATTCAATACCAACTAGATCTCATATTGTGCCAGCAAAATCTAGCCTAGAAGAAGTTTGGCAAAATTTATTAAATAATTTACATAAATTAAAAAGACCTGAATCCGAAATTGAAATTATTACGCAAGCTTTTATTTTGGCTAAAGAAGGGCATAAAACTCAATTCCGTAAAAGTGGTGAGCCCTATATAATTCATCCAGTCAATGTTGGTCTTATTCTTACTCAATTAGACGCTGACGCTGAAACAATTTGTGCTGGTCTATTGCATGATACTCTCGAAGACACGCCCGTAAAAGCCAGTGAAATAGAAAAACAATTTGGTATTGAAGTAAAAGACTTAGTGGAAGGCGTTACCAAATTAAATAAATTAAGTTTTGCTTCTAAGCAAGAAATACAAGCTGAAAATTTTCGCAAAATGTTTGTAGCCATTGCGGCTGATATGCGTGTCGTTTTGGTGAAATTGGCGGATAGACTGCATAATATGAAAACGCTTGAATCAATGACTTTGCCAAAGCAACAAGAAATTGCTCGTGAAACGCTAGATATTTTTGCTCCGCTAGCTAATCGATTTGGTTTGGGTCATTTAAAGTGGCAATTAGAAGATTTGGCTTTTAGATATTTAAAAAATGAAGATTATCGGAATATTGAAAAAATGGTTAATGAAAACCGAGGAGAGAGAGAGGATTATTTAGCAGAATTGATTGAATCTTTGAAAGTAGAATTAGCCAAAGCTGGCATTAAAGCTGAAATTAAAGGAAGGGCTAAACATTTTTATAGTATTTATGAAAAATTAGAAAAATTACAAACCGAAGAAATTTTTGATTTATTGGCTGTGCGGGTAATTGTAGAGCGTGAAAGGCAATGTTATGAAATTTTAGGTATTGTACATGATATGTTTAGCCCAATTCCGGGGCGTTTTAAAGATTATATTGCTATTCCTAAATCTAATTTGTATCAGTCTTTGCATACAACAGTAATTGGTCCAAAGCAAAAATTATTTGAAATTCAAATCAGAACAGCTGATATGCACCGAATTGCGGAATTTGGTTTGGCGGCTCATTGGAAATACAAAGAAGATGGGAAATCAACCAAAAGTAATTCCAATTATGATCAGCAATTTTCACAGCTAAGACAAAAATTAGTGGATATGCAGCTCGAGTTGCCAGATGCTAATGATTATAAAAAAGCAGTTCAGCTTGATATTTTTGCTGATGAAATTTTTGTTTTAAGCCCCAAAGGAGATATTTACCGCCTACCCAAAAACTCAACTCCCATTGATTTTGCTTATTATGTGCATAGTCAAATTGGCGATCGCTGTATTGGAGCTAAGGTTAATGATCGATTAGTTTCACTAAGTTCAAAACTAAGAAATGGTGATATTATCGAAATTCAAACTAGTAAAAATGCTCATCCATCCTTGGATTGGCTAGGTTTTATTCAAAGTAGTTCTGCTAAAAGCAAAATCAAGCAATGGTTTAAGAAAAATCGAAGAGATGAATATATTCAATCTGGTTTTTCAATGCTGTCTGAAGCCATTAGTAAAAGTGTTTTAGATGATTTAATAAAAAAAGGAATTATTAAACAAATCAGTGCCAAAATGGGCTTAAATTCGGACGATGAATTATTTGTTAGATTGGCTTCAGGTGATATTTCAACAGTACAAATAATTAGTAGACTAAAAAATGACGGTCATTTGCTAACAAAAGAGAGTAATCATAAAAATAAAGAAGAAAAAGACAAAGATAAAGAAGATTATTTAATAAAAAAACCAACCCCAAAAAGTGAAATTCAAAGCTTAAAAGATTTAATGCATTCTTTTAGTAAATGCTGTCAGCCTATTCCCGGTGAAAATATTGTGGGTTTAATTTCAAAAGGACGAGGTATTGTTATTCATAGGCAAGATTGCCCTAATCTCAAAGGTCTTGAAGAAAGCCGTTTAATGGATATTTCTTGGGGTGATAATAGTAAAAATGAGCAGTGTTTTTCTAGTACCTTAGAAGTTGAATGTGTTGATCGAATCGGGATTTCAAGAGATATTTTGGATAAAATTGCCAATGCCAAATTAAATATTTTAGATGTTAGAGTAATTACAAGACCAACAAAACATACAGCTTTAGTCAGAGTAGCGGTTGAAGTTCAAAATATTGTCATTTTAGAAAAGCTTATTCAATCAATTAAAAAATTATCTGATGTAATTGAAATTAAAAGATATACTCTCAGATCTCTTGCTAAAAGCGTAAACTCGGAAGATGAAACTGAAAATATTATCTGAATTTTTGGTCTAAAAAATATTAATTTGGAATTGCCCATTGCAAGCTCTTGAAATATTTGATTTAATTGCTAATGGTGGAAATGACCGATTAAACCCAAAAATTAATAAATTTCAATGAATAAAACAGAGTTAATCGATAAAATTGCAGAGCAAACTCAACTTGAAAAGAATAAGATAGCCCTTGTTATCAATTCTTTCTTAGACACAGTTACCGAATCTTTATCTAAGCATGAGTCAGTTACCTTAATTGGCTTTGGTACTTTTAAAGTTCGTCGTCGTCAAGCTCGTAAAGGTGTAAATCCTCAAACTCGTAAGGAAATGACCATTCCAGCAACCGATGTGCCTGTAATTAGTTTTGGTGAAAGCTTAAAAGAATCAGTTGCCAAGAAGAAAAAGTTAAAAGCTTTTATTACTTCAGCTGTTTCTAAAGGCAAAAAAGCTGCTGCCCCAGTTGCCAAAAAAGCTGCTGCTCCAGTTGCCAAAAAAGCTGCTGCTCCAGCCAAAAAGAAAAAATAATTAATTAAAATATACACTTAATAATTATTTTATCCAAAGAAGTCAGTTAGCCAAAGCGGTTAATTGGCTTTTTTGTTTTTATCGACCTGAACTTGCAAAAAAGATTGAGCAGTCTGAAATTCAACTAAAGCTCCAGAATAGTCTTTTAATTTGTTTTTGAGTAAGCCACGCAAAATATAAGCTTCCAGATAATTAGCTGAATTTAAGCCTTCTAAAAGTTTAAAATAATTATTATTGCTCTCAGCTTGTATTTTTGGCTCGGTTTGAGTTTGTGCTTTATTAAGTTTTAAATATTTTTCGGGTAAATAATTGACTGGAATTGCAAAGTTTAGATTTTGAGCATTAGGACTAGCATAAATTCCTTGAATAATAGCAATTACATTGCCGTCCTCATCAAAAATTGGCCCACCACTGCTACCCGGCGAAATGGCACTTGTATGTTGTATATAATCAAATTTTCCTTGTTTTCTTCTGGCACTGACAATTCCTCTAGACAGAGTATTTTGAAAACCAGACGGATTAGAAATAACCATAATTTCTTCGCCAACTTCGGTTTTAGATGAGTCTCCGAGCGGAATTGGCTTAAAATGACCCGCAATTTTAATTAAAGCTAAGTC
>CANLFK010000021.1 GCA_947489925.1 Candidatus Caenarcanales bacterium | reverse complement strand
GATTAGAAGCTGTGTTTTAAATACTTGCAAACAGTCTGATATTAAAAGTTTTTCCTCTTTTAAAGATATGTATTCTCATGATATTCCTAAATTATTTTCTCTACTTTAACTCATGCAAAATCCTTGGCTTCAATGGAGGAAAGAAAATAAAGGGCAGAAAAAGGAATATTTTTGTTGATACTTTAGGCTTTTTATGGGGTTTAAGCGTATCAGCCGCCAATCAATCTGAAATAGATGGTGCAATCGAATGTTTAATGAAAGCACCTTTAGCTTTGACAAGATTGAAGAAAATATTATTTGATGCTGGCTACAGAGGCGAGTGGTTTAGCAACTTTATTCAAATGTTTTTCAATTGTGAAGTCGAAATAGTGGAAAAACTGGTTGGGCAAATTGGCTTTGTTGTTCAAGCAAAAAGATGGATAGTTGAAAGGACTTTTTCTTGGCTTGAGGGATTCAGGCGTTTATCCAAGGATTATGAAATGAAAGCTGTCTATTCTGAAGCTTGGATTTACCTTTCTATGACTAAAATTATGCTTAATCGTTTATCCTAATCTTTTATTTTAAGACAGCTTCTGAAGACGGAAATTTTCAAACAGATTTATTGAGTGTCCCCTTCGGGGAATGGCGTAAGCCTAGGGGGCTAAGACTTGAATTCTTGAGAAGCTTTTTGTGTTTTTTATCTGTCGAACTCACATTAATTACCAATTACTGAGAGAGCATATTCTCTAAACAATTTTAAATTAAGCCTATCAATCATACCGACAAATTCTTTTTCAACGGCATTATCTGCTTCACAGGCTTCAAAGGGTTGTAGTCCCATTAAATGTTCATTTTGATAATAAACCATAATATTACTTTGACCTTTATACAAAGCAGAAGTTAATAATTGGCATTTTAAATGAGCTATTTCACAATCAATCATTAATGGCTTTAAACCTCTTAAATAACGGCTAAAAGGCTCAGCAATTACTCTTTTTTGCGGATTATCTTTTAGTCCAAAAGCTTCTAATTCTTGCTTAAAATATTCGGCAGCATTTAAATTTTTTGCCATTCTTTCTTTCTTTTTATAGCCTTCGGCCACCACAATCAAAGCATGTCGTCTTTCTTTTAAGCTATTGGCAATTTCTGTCAAAACCAGATCTGTAAAATTAAACATTGGCAAAATAATTAAATGTGATCTTGCCGCTGCCCCCGAATGAAGAGCATGTCTACCACTTTTATTGCCCATCATTTCTAAAAAATAAATTCGTCTATGTGTATAAGCATCTTCGTATAAACCACGGGCAATTTCTGCTCCATGCTCGGCACAAGAGAGGAAGCCAACCGAACGATCATTAGTAATGTCTGAATCAGCTGAAATATTAATAAAACCAGTTCTAACTGAATCTGGTAAGAATTTGGCTAAAGCCTTAGCTCCACGCAAAGTTCCATCACCACCACAAAAAATAACAATATTAAACTTTTCAGCTAAAATACATTCAACTGCTTTAGCTTGATTTTCGGGATCAGCAAATTCTGGATATCTTTCAGAGCGGAAATCTGAACCAGGATAAAAAATCCGCCTGCCCATATTTTCGGTCGGAAAACCCTGATGATTTAGCTCAAATGATTTAATTGGATTACTGACAACTCTTACTAATTGAGGTTCATCATATAAACCTTCGCACAAAGATCTAAAACCAGAACGAGCCGCCCAACATTCCCAGCCTAATCTTTCACCTTCTTCGGTAAGACCAACCGCTACGGCTGTATAACCTGGTGCTAATCCACCGTCAAAAATAAATAATGCTTTCATATATTAAAATATACACTGTCTTGTTAAGCTTTTTATCAGCTAAAAATGTTAATCCTAAATAATAACTCTTTCAGTCTAATACTTAAGTTTTTAATCATTTTTAATTTAAATTCTTTGGTCGTTTTTGCTACTCCTTTAGGACTATCTTATCAATTTGACAAAAAATATGAAAAAGTCGGAAGTGGTTCACTGATTGGCAAAACAGATTATATTTTAACAGCAGCTCATTTAATTACTCATCGCAGAGCCAATGAAAACTGTTCAATTGATCAACAAATAGCTGAATTAAATAAACAGAGAGCGGTTTTTTTATCGCCTAAAATAATTTGTACTGATTCCAAAACAAAAAAAGAATATCTTGACGCTGCTATTTTTATTCCGCAAAAGGCTTTTTACGCAGAGATTTTAGATTCAACAATACCCGCTCTTTTTATTGACAAAGATAAATTCTGCCTTGATAATACCGCTTTTTATGGCAAAACTACTGGTAAACATGAAAATGCCATTTTTTACTTTGGCAATTTTTCAACTCAAGCTGGAGACTCTGGATCGGTAATTTATAATAAACAAACTTTTCAGGCAATTGGAGCTATTTACGGACACGGAGATACATTTGTTGGAAATGAAGGTTTTTTGACCAGTTATTTTTTCCCGATTGATGGAAAAGCTGGATTAATTCAAATTATTAGGCTTTCACCCGATCAAATTGAAATTAGAAGGGGATTTCCTAAATCTTGTAAAGCTTATCAAGAAGCAAATTAATTAATAATCAAATCCATTTTTGCGTAAATGTACTGATGGCTCGTTTTGGTCTGAATTTAAAAGTTGTCCGCTTTTTGAGCTATTTATTTGTCCAACTTATCCAAGCTCATAACTATTGCCTTGTACCCTCTTCTCTTCTGCCAGTCTTTATCTTTTTGATTGCATATTACTAAAAGTTCTTGTACCTTGTCTTTTTGCTTTTGTTCAGCGTAAATCCATAATAATACAATAAAAGGTTCAGCTTCGTTTGGTTTTATTTCAGTATATTTTATTGCCCATTTTTCCGCTTCAGGATAGTTTTTTAAACCGATATAAGCATTAGTGATTAACCAATATATAAAATCTTTATCAGCAAATTTTTCGTCTTTTTCAAGTACTTTTAAAATTATTTCTATCATTAATTCATACTCTCTTTTTAGAAATAATAAAGAATATACTTTGTAAATTAAAACGGAAATATTTGTTGATTCTTTCTCTAGGATTTCATTGCACAAGTTTAAAATCCTTTCAGTTTCAAGTACATCAACTTCTTCTAAGCAGCATTGAATATTCAAAAAATTTTCTATCTTATCTGGAATGCTTTCTGACAGCTCAATTACTTTTTCATAGTCTTTAATTGCTTCTTTATAAAGCATAAGCTCTAGTTTGCAATCTGCTCGGTGTTTATAGTTGTAAGAATCATTTTCATCTAATTCAATTGCTGTATCAAAATCTTTTATAGCTTCTTTATACTGCTTTAATTCCTCTTTACAGTGTCCCATATTACTATAACTATTAGAATTATTTTCATTTAATTGAATCGCCTTATCAAAATCTATAATAGCTTCTTCATACTGAGTTAATTTTAATTTACAGTATCCCCTATTACTATAACTATGAGAATTATTTTCATTTAATTGAATTGCCTTATCAAAATCTATAATAGCTTCTTCATACTGAGTTAATTTTAATTTACAATCTCCTCTATTACTATAACTATAAGAATTATTTTCATCTAATTCAATTGCTTTGTCATAGTCTTGTATAGCTTCTTCGTATTTTTCTAAATTGAATTTACAATCTCCTCTATTACTATAACTATAAGAATTATTTTCATCTAATTCAATTGCTTTATTTAAATCTTCTATTCCTTCTTCATACTGAGTTAAATTTAATTTGCAGTATCCCCTATTACTATAACTATGAGAATTATTTTCATCTAATTCAATTGCTTTATTTAAATCTTCTATTCCTTCTTCATAATTGCCTAATTCTGCTTTACAACGACCTCTCTTTTCATAACTATACGAATCACCTTTATCAAGTTCAATTGCCTTATCAAAATCTATAATAGCTTCTTTATACTGCTTTAATTGCTCTTTGCAATGTCCTCTATTACTATAACTATTAGAATTATTTTCATCTAATTCAATTGCTTTATTTAAATCTTCTATTCCTTCTTCATAATTGCCTAATTCTGCTTTACAACAACCTCTCTTTTCATAACTATACGAATCACCTTTATCAAGTTCAATTGCCTTATCAAAATCTATAATAGCTTCTGCATACTTACTTAATTGATAATTGCAGCGTCCTCTATTACTGTAACTATAAGAACCGTCTTTATCTAATTCAATTGCTTTGTCATAATCTTGTATAGCTTCTTGGTATCTTTCTAAATTTAATTTGCAACTTCCTCTGTGTTTATAGTTATAAGGATCGTCTTTATTTAATTCAATTGCTTTGTCATAGTCTTGTATAGCTTCTTGGTATCTTTCTAAATTTAATTTGCAACTTCCTCTGTGTTTATAGTTATAAGGATCGTCTTTATTTAATTCAATTGCTTTGTTAAAATCTTGTATAGCTTCTTCGTAGCTTTCTAAATTTAATTTGCAATTTCCTCTATTACTGTAACTATAAGAATCATCTTTATTTAATTCAATTGCTTTGTCATAGTCTTGTATAGCTTCTTGGTAGCTTTCTAAATTTAATTTGCAATTTCCTCTATTACTGTAACTATAAGAATCATCTTTATTTAATTCAATTGCTTTGTCATAGTCTTGTATAGCTTCTTGGTATTGATTTAGCTTGTATTTACATCTTCCTCTAAAGTAATAATAATCAGTAGAATCATTTTTATCTAATTCAATTGCTTTATCATAGTCTTGTATCGCTTCTTCGTGTTGGTTTAGCTTATATTTGCAATATCCTCTTGAGTAATAGCTATAAGGATTATCTTTATTTAATTCAATTGCTTTGTCATAGTCTTGTATAGCTTCTTGGTATTGATTTAGCTTGTATTTACATCTTCCTCTAAAGTAATAATAATCAGTAGAATCATTTTTATCTAATTCAATTACTTTATTATAATTTTCTATGGCTGCTATATAGCGTTTTAAGTCATAATTACATCTCCCAAGAGAATTATAATTGCGTAGTAGGAATCTCTTATTTTTATCTAACTCAATTGCTTTGTTAAAGTCTTCTATAGCCTCTTCATACTGCTTTAACGCATACTTACAATCTCCGCCTAATGTATAAACTTCATAGCTATTTTCATCTAATTGAACGATGTCATTAAAGTCTTGCAAAGCCTCGCTATATTTGCTATTTGCGAATTTTTCAATAGCAATTTCTAATTTTCTGTTTTTATCACTCATAATAGTTTTTATGCCACTTTTGGGCTATCTATTCGGTGGATTTAATCAGTATTTTCCCAAGTTTTGATAATGGCTTTTTATTTTTCGAGCCTGCTTAGGCAAATTGATTCAGTTTTGTATTTTTACCCATCGAACTTACATTAATTAATAATCAAATCCATTTTTGCGTAAATGCACTGATGGCTCGTTTTGGTCTGAATTTAAGAGTTGTCCATTTAAAACTTCACCAAATATAATATTATGATCGCTTTCTAATTCAAGAGTTTTATTAACTTTACATTCCAAAAATGAAACAGCATCTTTCAAAATTAAAACCTCAGATTTTTCGGACTTTTGTGTCTCCAAGCCTTCAAATTTAGAAGCACCAACTCCTTTATAAAAAGACCCAATTATCTTGGCATTTTGCTTTCCCATAATATTTACGACAAAATTAGTGGATTTTTTAATTAAATTAAAGCTTTTTCTTTCCTTTTTCATGGCAATACTTACCATTGGCGGTACAAAAGAACATTGTTGAACCCAAGAAACAAGCATTCCGTCTGGCTCATTCAATTCAGGATTATAAAAAGTTACAATGAATAAACCGCTTGGAATACGACCCAAAGCCAAACTAAGATTTTCTTTTTCAGATGACATAAATATTAAAAAAAGCTAAACAATTTATATTTATTTTAATGCTTCTAAAGCTAAATCGGCTAAACATTCAATCAATAAATCCGAATTATTTAAACCAGGCACTCGGCAAAGTTCTACTCCACGGCTCTCAGCAATTTCTTTAAACTCAATGCCGATTTCATGCAAAGTTTCAACATGATCACTGACAAAGCTAATTGGTATCACTAAAGCTTGTACACCCGGTTCTAAGTGCTCAATTACTTTATCTGTCGCTGGTTCTAGCCATTTGTTAGGTCCAAATTTGCTCTGAAAGCATAAGGTATAAGTATTATTAGGAAAAAATTCCATTATTTTACTGACGCTAAGCTTGATTTCATCTAAATAAATATCTCCTTTTTTTATATAATCTACTGGTATTCCATGAGCAGAAAATAAAAGTTTGACTTCATGTTTTGGTTCACTCATTGAATGCAGGCGAGCTTTTATTCTTTCGACCCAAGCCTGAATAAATTTTGGATGAGCTGGATAACTTTTGATTTGTATAATTGGAATATTTGGATTATGACTGGCAAAAAAAGTATTTAATTTTTCAAAGCTGGTTTTGGTCGTGGTTGTCGAATATTGCGGAAATAAAGGTAATATAATTATTTTTTCAAATTGTATATTTTCTAATTCTGTTTTTAATTCATCAAGCCCCGGTTTTCCACAATTCATAAATATACAAACTTTAAATGAATTACCCAATTTTGTTTGCAAAGAATTAGCTTGAACTTGTGTAATGGCTACCAAAGGGGATTTCCCACCAATTTCAGTATAAAGTTTTTGTGATTTGGGTAAACGGCTTTTAACAATAAAATTGGCTAAGTTCTGCTGAAAAGGTTTTAGGAAAAAAGGTAATTGTATAACATTAGGATCACCCAATAAATCAAGCAGAAAACCTTTTACTTCGTCAATTGAGCGAGGTCCACCCAAATTAGCAAGCACAATCAAATTTTTATATTTTTGCATAATTCTATTTTGTTATTTTATTTTCCAAAGCGTCTAATACGGTTTTCAAACTCATTAAGGCAATTTATCAAGCAATTTTCATTAAAATCTGGCCATAATGAATCATCAAATATTAACTCTGAATAAGCAGATTGCCAAAGTAAATAATTACTAATTCTTTTTTCACCACCAGTTCTAATTAATAAATCTAATTCAGGTAAATTGGGTTCATAAAGATAATTTTCAAATAATTTTTCATTAATTTCTTCAATTTTAATTTTATTTTCAATTAAATCCAAAGCTAATTTACGGCTGGCTTCAGTTATTTCACGACGGCCTCCATAATTTAAGGCTACTTGTAAATTTAAGTTTGCATCTTTTAAATCAGTTTCAGCTTCAGCTTTTTTTAATTGAAATTGTAAATCTGGTTCTAATTCAGCTAAATCACCCAAAAATTTTAATTTCACTTTTTGACTCTTTAATTCTGCTAACTCATTTATTAAAGCTTTACTCAATAAATCAAATAAAAAATTAACTTCTTGTTTTTGCCTACTCCAATTTTCGGTAGAAAAAGCATAAACTGTCAAATAATTAATATTTAAAGATGGACAAATTTTCACAATTTTCTTTAATGAATCAATACCAGCTCTGTGTCCAGCAAAACTAGGCATTTTTTTTTGTTCTGCCCATCTTCTATTTCCGTCCATAATAATTGCAATATGTTTTTTATCCATAATCTTTGTGTCTTATATTTTGTTTTTGAGTTCAGATTAAAATCTTAATTGTAAATTGAGTTTAAAGTATAATTCTCCATTTTTTTCTAAATATAATTGTCCAAATCTGTGGCGGGTACTTGAAGGAGTATCTAGTTTTATATTTTTAAATAAATAATTCTTTAATTTTTCTAATTCAATAATATGAAAACCGACACAATTGCCATTATTTTTCATGATAATAGTTCCTTTCGATTGATATGAACCATCCCATTTAGACCCAGCAAAAAACCCAAGTAATATACTCACTAATAAATTTTTTATTTTATTAATTAATAATATTTTATGGTCAGTATTAATAGTTTTTGCTAATAGCTTTTCGGTAATTTCCGCCAAAGAAGAAACTCTATCTTTATAAAAATGAAGTAAAATCTGACCAATAATTTGAGGCATTTCGGTATCAACCATTTTAAGGTTAAATTCCATAGTTTCTTTTTCGGCTCCAATATACTCAAATTTCCCGCCCAATTCCTCAATTCTATTAATTCGATCTTTTATTTTGATTTGTGTGTCAATTGAGTTTATTTCATCAATCTGAGACTTTTTTAGTCCATTTATTTTAAAGATAAAATTAGTATTTCCAGAAGCATTCAATAAAGTTGGTTTACTTCCCAGATATGATTTTATTCCAAATCCTTCATTTTCTTTTTGAATAAAACTATTTTCAATATCTAAAAGAATATCCGCTTTTTGATTGCTATTCCCACCTTTTATAATATTAAAACCTAAAGTATCTTGAATAATATTAAATTCTGGTATTTCAAAAGTTTGAGAAGCCGTTTTTATCTTAGAGACGAGCAAGTTAATAGTTTCAGTATTAATTAACTCACAAATATTTATTACTCTTTCAGTTTTATCTTTTTTGTTTTTTATTATTATTCTTGAAAGATTAGATAGCAGAAATTCAAGGTCTAAATTGTGTGTTGTAACTTTATTTATTTTAAAAAAATTATTACTAGGATTTAAATTTTCATCAGCTAAAAACAATTGTTTGTCAAAAAGTAATTTGATAAAAACTAATAATTCTGTCCATTCGCCTTTGTTTTTAGTTGTTTTTAATGCTGTCTTTTTAGGAATTAAATGTTTTAAATGTTCTAATATACTCTTCCCGACAGCCTCAACTGCACAAACAGCAACACTATTACCTAATTGCTTTATAGCTTGAGTTGGAGTAACTGGAAATTCAAAATCATCTGGAAAACCTTGCATTTTTTTTGCTTCAATATATGAAAGCCTTTTTAATTCGCCATCAACTTCATAATTATCCCAATTCCTTCGATCATCAATACTTGAACCTCGCCCTCCTACTCTAATCGTAAAACCGATGTCTCTTGAACATTTTCCTTGCCAAACATCACTCATTGTAAACTTTAACGGAATTGCTGGCGGAAAGTTAAAACCTTTTAAAAAATCTTCATCTCTAAATCCAACTATAAAAGCTCGGGGTCTTAACTGTGGCAAACCATAATCACAAGCTTGAATAACTTTGCAATAAAAGGAATAACCTAATTCAGTTTCAAGAATATTTCTAATAGTTTTTAAAGTATTACCATTATCATGATTAATAATACCTCTTACATTTTCCAAAAAAAAAGCTTTAGGTCTCTTGACTTCTAGGATTTCGGCAATATTAAAAAATAAATTTCCTCTTTCGGAATTATGATTGTCGTCAAATCCTCTTTTATAACCAGCTTGGCTAAATGGTTGGCACGGAAAACCAGCACAAAGAATGTCAAAGTCTGGTAAATCTTTGGGTGTAATTGTTCTAATATCTTTATTAAATAAATTATTTTCAAATAGTTCTGGATTGATTTTTTCAAAATTAGCTTTATATGTTTGTCGGGCATATTCGTCAATTTCAGAAGCAAAAACACATTGTCCGCCTAGTTTGTGCATTGCCAAATGAAAACCACCAATTCCAGCGAATAAATCAATAAACCTAAATTTTGAATTTTCAGACATAATTGTTTTTTTAAGCTTAATTCAATAAATTCATAGTTTACATTTTCTGGTCATTTTTTTTGTTTTTATTTTTAGCTCAATTTTTCTTAACACAAAGCCTGAATTGAGAGCGTATTAATTTGTTAAACAAAATATCTATAAATCTTTAATAGGAATTATGAAATATTACTTGTACAATACACAGTAAATCAATCCATATCAAAGTTTCAGACTTTAGTTAGGCAAAATTATTCTGAAATTATAAAATTAGGATTAGGTTATATAAACCTTAGGATTAGGCAACAAATGGCACTTAATAATATTTTTTCTAATTTTACGCTCAAAGACTTAAACATAGAATATCCAATCATTCAAGGCGGAATGGGAATCGGTATTTCTTCGGCTGAATTGAGTGGAACTGTTTCTAAATATGGTGGCTTGGGAGTTTTATCTAGTGTGGCTTTGGATTATTTAATTAGCCAAAAATTCAATAAACATTTTAAACAAAGAGAAGCCGTTAAAATTGAAATTGAAGAAGCTCGCAAAATCTCTGGACAAAAGCCTTTGGGCATAAATATTATGGTGGCTATTCAAAAACACTATAAAGATTCAGTTTTAGGAGCTTTAGATGGAGGAGTAGATGTCATTATTAGTGGAGCTGGGCTACCTTTGCAATTGCCCGAAATAGTGGCAGAACATGAAAGAGTCAATGAAGTAAAATTAATTCCAATTGTGTCTTCTGCTAGAGCTTTTGAGCTTATTTGCAAAAGATGGCAAAGATCTAATAGATTACCAGATGCAGTTGTTGTAGAAGGTCCTTTGGCTGGTGGGCATATTGGCTGGCGAGATGTTGAAGAAGCTTATAAACCTGAAAATCGCTTGGAAGTTTTAGTCAAAGATGTTTTAAAAGCGGCTGAGCCTTATCAAATTCCAGTAATTGCGGCTGGAGGTATTTATACACACGAAGATATTTTGCAATACCTTGAAATGGGTTGTAAGGCTGTGCAAATGGGTACTCGCTTTTTAGCCACAATCGAAAGTGGAGCAACAAACCGATATAAAGAAGCTGTTGTAAATTGCAAGGAAGAAGATATTATTCTTTCAACACAACCTGGTTCACCGTGCGGTTTATTATTTCGGGTTTTAAAAGAAAGTCCTTTTTATCAAGAATCGTTAGCTGGTGAAAGAGCTGAGCTTTGTAATAAAGGTTATTTAATGATTAATGGTAAATGTTTGGCTTGCCAAGATCGAACTTTAGCTTTTTGTATTTGTAATGGTTTGCTATCAGCGGCTGGTGCAAATGAAGTAGAAAAAGAACTTTATACAGTTGGAGCTAATGCTTATAAAGTAGAGGAAATTGTTTCAGTAAAAGAATTAATGAGTGAATTAACAAATAGCAGAAATTTGATTCTCTCTTAAAATTAAGTTCTATAGTTTTTGTTAATAATTAAAATCCTTGGATGAAACTTTTAATAGCAAAAAACGCTCAAGAAGTAACGCTAAAGTAATGTGAGTTCGATGAAAAGAAAATCTGAAAATGCTGATTGAAGCGAAACTTTGAAGTAATCACAATTGCAAGTCTCTCGCTAAAGAATTTTGTTTTTTCACCCCCAACCCCCTGAAAGTGGGCTATTAGAGAGTGGAGTTGGGAATTTAGACCTTGAAGACAGAAAATTTCAAACAGATTTATTGAGTATCCCCTTCGGGGAATGGCGTAAGCCTAGGGGGCTAAGACTTGAATTCTTGAGTAGTCATTTTGTGTTTTTTATCTGTCGAACTCACATTAAAATATAGAAAATAGTTTTAAAGATTAAGTTTTAATTTGACTGAAACTTCTTCAATTAATGAACTGAAACCAATTTTATTTTCGGCCGAAACGCATAAAGCTAAAGGAAATAAACTTTTTAATTTGTCCAGTTCTTCGGCTGATAATAAATCTACTTTATTTAAAACTAAAAGTTCGGGGTAATTTTCAACTTTTAATTGCTCATAAATAAACTTAATAACTTTCAAATGCTCAAATCTATTTGGGTGAGAAGCGTCTAAGACTGTCAAAATTAAATCTGCTTCGCCAATTTCTTCGAGTGTGGCTTTAAAAGCATCAATTAAAGTTGTCGGTAAATCTTGTATAAAACCAACTGTATCACTTAGCAAAAAATTATAAGGGCTTTTAATCTCACGGATAATCGGGTCTAAAGTGGCAAATAATTTATTTTCAGTTAGAACATGTGAATTGGTTAAAGCATTGAATAAAGTCGATTTTCCAGCATTTGTATAACCAGCAATCGAAACTAAAGGAATTTGTCTTTGCTTTCTTAGTCGTCTTTGCACCGAACGAATTTGGCTTAGATCTTTTACTTTATTCTCCAAAACATTAATTCGCTCTTTAATATGCCTTCTCATTACTTCTAGCTTAGTTTCTCCAGGCCCACGAGTTCCAATTCCGCCGCCTAATTGGCTTAAACCTATTCCTTTGCCAACCAGTCTGGGAGCCATATATTTTAATTGAGCTAATTCAACTTGTAATTTTCCTTCTTCGCTTAAAGCTCTTTGGGCAAAAATATCCAAAATTAATTCAGTTCTGTCAATTACTTTTACCCGTCCGCCAATTTCTTTTTCGATATTTCTTTTCTGAGACGGCGTTAATTCGGAATCAAAAATAATTAAATCAGCTTCTTTGTCTTCTGCAATTAATTGAATTTCTTGAATTTTGCCCGCTCCAACATAAAATCTAGAATCTGGTTTATTAATACTTTGGGCTATTTGTTCGCAAACTTCCGCCCCAGCCGTGGTTGTTAAGCCATAAAGTTCACTAAAACTATCTTCATAGTTCGCTTTGCTGGATAATCCTACTAAAATTGCTTTTTCTTTTTGTTTAGTTTTAACTGTCTCAGCTAAGCTGGCTAAATCTTCTTCAATATCTTTAATTAATTCTGGTAAGTTTATTTCGCCAATTTCTCTAATTGTTTGCTTTTCCTCAATTTTCCAGCGTTCATCAAGATCACTAATTAAATAACATAATTGTCCATAATCAGCATATCCCAAAAAATCCCCTTTAGATGAACTAAATTCTGTATTTTTATCAGCGTGCACAAAAAGCATTAAATCAAATCTATATCTTTTCAAAAACAATAATTCAGCTTTGGTGATTTCCTTTTTGGGGCTAACAACAATTAAACGCAATTGTGCTAAACGAGCTAAACCTTCCCGTGAGGCTTGGGCTTTTACACTACTAATTTTATTTAATTCTCCAATATAATATTCACGGACTTTTCCTTGCCTGTCAATTAAACAGCTAATTTGAGTCTTTAAGTTAAAAGCTAATTTTGCTATTTCAGAGGCAAGTTCCGTTGAGATTATTTGCCTAGCCATAACTCGCCTATCAATTAGTTTTTGCAGAGCAGTTGAGTCAGATTTTGATAATTTTAAATTCAATTTATAGTCCTGTGCAAAGTCTTTATCTTTAATATAGCTCTTTTTTAGTAAAGGGCGGATTACGCAATTAAAATAAAATCTTTAATCAAAATAAATTCAAGGGTTTCAGCTAAATTATTGCTTGTTTAGCCTTAAAAGAATAGTAAGCCCTATTTAAACCTTGAAATTAATGGGAAAAGTAAAAAAATAATACTATTTCTTAATTACTCGAATGAGTCCCAATGCCAACCTTTTAGAGGATTTATCATCAAATTCTTTACAAGATACTATCTCAGAAAAGCAAACTGAAGAGCTTAAAAGACAACAAGCTATTAATTTAATTCAGACTTATACTCAGACTTTAACCAAAAGACCTTTACTTAGTCCGCTGGAAGAAATTGAATTAGCCAGAATTTATAAAAATAATAAAAATAGTGAAGCCTCTTTCAAAGCTCGTGAAAAACTAATTTTAGCCAATTTAAGATTAGTAATTAGTTTAGCTAAAAAATATTCGGAATTAAATACAAATTTTGAATTGACAGATTTAATTCAAGAAGGAAATTTAGGTTTATTAAAAGCAGTTGATAAATATGATCCAGAGCTTGGTTATAGATTTTCAACATATGCAACTTGGTGGATTAGACAAGCTATACTTAGTGGCATTACTGAAAGATCACGATTAATTCGGATTTCGGCTTCTATGCTTGAATTAATGAGTAAATGCCAAAAAGTAAAAGAATCATTAGCCAAAGCTTTACGCCGAGAAGCCTTACCGAGTGAAGTTTGTGCAGTTTTGGACATTTCTTTGCAAAAATTTAGGCAAATTAATTTATTGATTAATCAGCAAGAACAAATTATTTCACTTGATCAAGGCAGTGCTTTTTCGGGTGATGAAAATACTGAAAACTCTTTAGCTGATATTCCAGACGAATCAATTATACCAATAGATGATGTCCTAGAAGCTAAAGCCATTTCTGATATTTTGGGAAAAGCTTTAAAATCGACCTTAAACGAAAGAGAGGCTATTATTATTCAAAGTCGCTATGGTTTTAAAGCTGACCGAAAAATCATTTCTTTGGCAGATTTAGCTAAAACCTTAAATATAAGCCTTGAAAGAGTCAGACAAATTGAAATTAAGGCTCTCAGTAAGCTAAAAAATTATTTACTTTCTTTAACAAAAAGCCCAGATCAAATAAATAATTTAATCTTTTAAGCAAAATTTTGATATGATTCAGCCTAGTTATTGTAAAATTTAATTTGTTTTATGTGCGGTATAGTAGGATATATTGGTCAAGATAATGCTTTAGACTATTTAATTAATTCTCTGCGTGTGCTTGAATACAGAGGCTATGATTCTAGTGGCATTGCTATTTACTCGCCCGAAGGACATATCGAAATTATTAAAGCCAAAGGAAAGCTAAATAATTTAATTGAATTGACTAAACAAAATTCACAAAAAGGCAAAATTGGCATCGGTCATACTCGTTGGGCAACTCAGGGCATACCAAGCGATATAAATGCCCATCCTCATGCTGATTCAGACAGCGAAGTAGCTATTGTCCATAATGGAATTATTCATAATTTTCATGAATTAAAAGAAGAATTAATAAAAAATTCACAAATTATATTTACTTCTGATACTGATAGTGAAGTTATAGCTCACCTTTTGGGGCTTGAATTGAAAAAAGGCTTAAGCTTAAAAGATTCAATGCTAAATATTATAAAAAAAATAAAAGGTAGTTATGCTTTAGCCGCCATTAGCAAAAGTGATCCAGACACTATTATTTTAACTTGCCATGACGCTCCGATTGTGATAGGAATTGGTAAAGAAAAAGATTTATTTTGTGCTAGTGATAGTGCCGCTTTATTGCAATATACCAATAAAATTATTAGATTAAAAGATAAACAAGTTGCCCAATTAAAGCCGAATGGTGAATTTCTAATTTTTGATGGTAAAACAAGCAAGCAAATTGCTCCTCAAATTCAAGTTTTAAATGCCGACCCAGTTTCTTTGGATAAAGCGGGCTATAAACATTTTTTACTTAAAGAAATTAATGAGCAACCCGCCATTTTAAGAAAACTTTTGGCTCATCATCTTAATGATAATTTAGAAATTGAATTTCCAGAGCTTGATAAAACTTTATTAGATAATATAAACCGTATTTTGATTTGCGGTTGCGGAACGGCTTTTTATGCAGGTTTAATGGGCAAAATTGTTTTAGAGACTTTGGCTAAAATCCCTGTTGAAATTGAATTTGCCAGTGAATTATTATCTCGTGAAATTTTAGTTGATCCAAAAACTTTAGTTATTGCAATTAGTCAGTCTGGTGAAACTGCTGATACTTTATTAGCCGTAAAAGCCGCTTTAAAAAAGGGAGCAAAGCTTTTAGCAATTACCAATAGACCCGATTCTACTTTGTCTGCTTTGGCTGAGAGAGCTAATATTTTTATTCAAGCTGGCATTGAAGTTAGTGTTGCCGCTACCAAAAGCTTTACGGCTCAAATGTTTTGTTTGTATTTATTTGCCATTAAATTAGCTGAAAATTATAAAAGTATTCCGTCCGAACAATTAAATTGGCTGAAAAATGAATTGCGTTATTTACCTCAAATTATGGAACAAACACTTGCCAGAGGAGAAACTTATCGTGAAAAGATTTTGCCATATGCTCAGCTCAAAGCTTTTGTATTTTTAGGACGCAGTTTTAATTATCCAATTGCTTTAGAAGGTGCTTTGAAGTTTAAAGAATTAACTTATATTCAAGCAACTGGTTATGCCGCTGGTGAAATGAAACATGGCCCAATTGCCACAATTGATGAAACAACTCCAACTTTGTCAATTTTATTGCCGGGGCTTACTTATCATAAAACTTTGCATAATTGTATTGAAGCAAAAACTCGTGGAGCACCATCTTTAGGAATTATTGATGATTCAGACAAGGAAGCTAGACAGGAATTACACACAATTTTTGAAGTGCCAGCTTTGCCATTTAGCGAAGAATATAAAGACTTTCAAGATTTATTCTCGCCATTTATTAGTGTTTTGCCTTTGCAATTAATTGCTTATTATTTAGCCGAACACTTGGGCAAAGATGTTGATCAACCCAGAAATTTAGCTAAATCAGTAACGGTGGAATAGATTAAATTGTGACTAAAAAGAATTTATTATCACTTTTTTCAGGCTGTGGAGGGATGGATGTTGGCTTTGAAGGCGGATTTAAAGTCCCAAAAGCAACAATAAATACAGATATTCACAAAGACTGGATTCAAAAAGAAGATGATGCTTATTATTATCTTAAAGAAACTTTTTTTGAAACAAAATTTGCAAATGATATTAGCGAACATGCCAAAATTTTGTGGAATGATTACTTTTCAAAAAAGCGTGGTTATGACTTGAATGGAACTTTCAAAGTTGGAAGTATTGTAGATATTGTAAAAGAATACAAAAATGGTAACAAAGAAGTATTTCCAGAAAATGTTGAAATTGTAACGGGTGGTTTTCCTTGTCAAGATTTTAGTGTTGCGGGAAAACGAAACGGATTTAATTCAGCTAAAGACCATTATGGCAAAATCATAGATTCAGACATTCCAAGCGAAGAAACAAGGGGGAAATTGTATATTTGGATGAAAGAAGTAATTGAAATTACTTTACCCAAAATTTTTATTGCTGAAAATGTAAAAGGATTAGCTAATTTAGGCGAAGTAAAAGAAATTATCCAATCAGACTTTTCAAATATAAATGGAGACGGCTATTTGGTTTTATCACCAAAAGTTTTACACTCTGGACAATACGGAGTTCCACAATCAAGAGAACGAATAATTTTTATAGGGTTTAAAAAATCGTCATTAACAAAAGAGGCATTAAAGGAACTTTCTAAAAAAGATATTTCCGAGGAGTTTAATCCTTACCCAGTTGCAACACACAGATTAAACGGAGAATTACATTATTCATCAGTTCAACATTTAATGACTATGTTTACGCAAAGTAAAGATGTTTTATTAGACTTAAAAGAACCTGAAGAAAGTTCTGATTTTTCACAAAGATACTACTCTAAAGCAAAATTTATGGGAACGCATTGTCAGGGACAAAAAGAAATTGAATTAGAAAAACTTGCACCAACAATTCGTTCAGAACACCATGGAAATATTGAATATAGAAGACTTGCCCTTGAAAACGGAGGGAAAAAGATAAATGAATTACAGCAAGGACTTAAAGAAAGGCGTTTGACATTAAGAGAATGTGCAAGAATACAAACATTTCCAGATGACTTTAACTTTGTAATTCCACAAAAGCAGAAAAATACCAAATTTACGGTTAGTCCTTCTATTGGTTATAAATTAGTAGGAAATGCTGTACCACCGCTTTTGGCCTATCACATTGCAAAAAAAATAGAATCAAATTGGGAATTTTACTTTGAAAAGAAATGAACACAAATCAAAAATTACTTAATTCATTTTTAATCGTCTATTTCTACAAGATAGAAAATGAGTTAAACACAACAAAGAATGGGCTGGAAACAATCAAGTTTCAATCAGAAGAAGCAAATACTGATGAATTTTTAAAGAGATATTTTCAAGACTTTCTATTAAAACACAATGATTTATCAGGAGTAAAACTTACAAAATTATCTGTAAAAATAGACAAGGAAGAACATACAATTAATATTGAAGATTTAAAGCGGTATAAAATTTCTAATGTATTTCTTCCAGAACACCTTAACACTGAACAAAAGAAAGAGATTTCAACTTTAAAAAAATCTGTTTATACAAGCCCAGATTTATACTTGGAAATAACTGACGGTATTAATATTTATTTTGAATCCGTTGAATTAAAATCGACAAAAGATAATAATATTCCTGGTTCAAGTGTTCAACAAATTTCGCCTTTTGAATGGGTAATATTTATAAAAAGGGACAATGAAAAAGTTTTATAGCAATCCCCCGAATAAATGATACGATGTAAGTATAAATGTAGATAATTAAAAAAAGTATGTCATATTCATTAGATTTGAGAGAAAAAGTAGTTCA
>CANLFK010000020.1 GCA_947489925.1 Candidatus Caenarcanales bacterium | reverse complement strand
AATGTATTGAGATCATTAAAATCGGAGTCTTCTCCGATGCTTCTACCTAGAGTAGATAATTTAACCTTGAGTGCTCTGGCCCATTTAATATTATCTGATTCGTCTTGATTCTTAACGATGAAATCCAGTGCAGCAAGGATGCAATCTTTATAAACAGACATCGTCAAATACGGTGCCTTATCTTTTTCTTCACGGCTATAGTCCCACAAGCGTCTAAAGTCCTTGCCCATCATAATAATTAAAATATCATCTGACAAATCAAACCGGTAAGTATCGACAGGAATGTCGCTTGAAGTTTGAACTCGAACTAACGATTCAAATTTAAGCTTATTAAATGCAAATAATTTCTAACTATAAAGCATTTTAAAACCGAAATCAGTATATAAATTAATATATTTTGCTTTTATAAATTTTTTTTAAATACAAAGTCAAAAAATTTTACATTAATCATTCTCTTCATCTTTACCAATCAAAGTTACTTTCTGGCGGTTTAAATTTTTCTTAGAATTGCTACCCAAATTATCATTAATATTTAAATCCTCGATCAAATCAATATATTTTAGTAAAACAGCTCTGCGACTAATTAAATTAGATTCTTCCAATTGCAATAAAACTTTCAGGAATGAATATAAACCTAAATCTGCCGCACAAATTTCATTACCAAACAAAAATGCTTGCCCTTTTTTATAATTTTCTTCGATGCGGTCTGAAACAATTGGCAGTAAATCATCATCAAATCGTTTATAAGCGGTAGTCAGACTTTTTTGTTTGGAAGGAAAATCAGATGAAATCTCAGCAATTTTTTTTATTTTCAGTAATTCAAGCCTAGCTTTAATAATTAAGCTCTTTTCATCTTTTAGCCATTTTGCGGTAGCTTTTTTTAAATTATTTGTATTCAAAAATAAAAGAGTCAAAAAAGGTCGCTTAAAAGCTTCATCAATCCAATCCTCCATTATTAAAATGTCTCGGTAATAATGACCATTTGCATTTTCTTCTTCCCAAAATAAAGAATTAGCTGGATAAATGCCATCTAAAAATTTCATAATCGTGGTTGAATCAGCCAGCCAAGTTTCTTCTATACCTTGTTTATATTGTATTTTTAATTGTGGCAATGTAAGAGAGCCAGTTTTTCTTTCCAATCTTTTTAAGAATTGACTATTAGACGGTATTATCCAATTTGTCGAAAACTCCATATCTTTGTAATACAAATTTTTATAAGCTAAAGCTAATTGAGCCTTAAGCGAGTAAGGACAAAGCTCACTGATTTGCAAATTAAAATAATTAGTCGGATATTTTAAATTCAATTTAATGCTTGTCAAATCAATATCCGATCCATCAATGTCTTTTGTTTTGATTTGTGAAATATTTAAGTCTATTTTATTCATGAATTTATTTAGGCTCTCTCAAGATTTAACAATTTTATTATTTTGATCAACTAAGACAACTTTCGGCTGAAATAAAAAATCTGGGCTTATTTCAGAAATATTAATTTGACAATAACTGATAATTATTATTAAATCATTAGCTTGACACAAGTGAGCCGCTGCTCCATTAACTTGTATAATACCGCTATTTCGCTCAGTCGGTATAGTATAAGTTATAAACCGATTTCCATTATTTATGTTTAAGATATGGACTTGTTCATATGGCTGAATATCAGCTTTCTGAAGCAATTCTTCATCGATAGTGATACTGCCTTCATAATTTAAATCAACCGACTTAATGGTGGCTCTATGAATTTTTGAATAGCAGAAAGTTTTGAGCATACTTTGAAAATTGAAGCTTAAATTTTATTTTTATCTTAACTCAATTAATGAACATAATCAAATGTAAGTTTCTTAATTATAATGTCAAAACTTGGCAAAGATTACTTTAAAGGGTATATTAAATTCTAAATTGAATAAAAAAGCCGAAGTGGTGGAATTGGTAGACACGCTACACTCAGAATGTAGTAAGCTTAAGCTTATGTGGGTTCAAATCCCATCTTTGGTAATTCAAAAATCAACTTTCTCAGTCTCCTTTTTTTATTTTTCTATGTCTCAACCTCAAAATCCTCAGAATTCAAATCCAAGACCAAATAATCCTAATTCAAACTTTACTCCTAGACCAGCTGGGCAAAATCCTAATCCTAATGCCCCAAGACCAGCTAGTGGTTATCAGGGAAATAATCCTCGTCCTTATAATCCTAATAATCAAGCCCCAAGACCAGCAGGTGCTAGACCGCCCTATCAAGGAAATTCGCCCAGACCTTATAATCCAGCTGGATCATCTTCTAGTGTAGCTAGACCTCCATCACAAGCTTCGATGGGTGCAAGACCACCTCAGACAACAGCACCAGCCCCTAATAGTCGGAATGCTCCTAATAATCAAGCGGCTTTAGCCAGTCAGTCATTGTTAAATGAAGGGATTAGAGCCAAAGAAGTTCGCTTAATTTCATCAAGTGGTGAGCAACTTGGCATAATTTCAACGAGAGAAGCCCTTGAAAGAGCTAAAGCTGAAGATTTAGATTTGGTTGTCATTGGTGTTCAGACTCCGCCAGTTGCCAAGATTATGGATTATGGAAAATTCAAATTTGAAAAAGAAAAAGAAGAAAAAGAAAAAAAGAAAAAAAGTAAGTCTCAGTCTTTGATGAAAGAATTGAAATTGACAGCCAGAATTGATATACATGATTTGCAAATTAAAGAAAAACAGGCTTGTGGTTGGTTAGAAGAAGGCTGTAAAGTAAGAGTAGTTGTTAAGTTAAAAGGACGGGAATTGCAACATCCAGAAAATGCCCGTAAATTATTGCAACATGTTTTAGGAGCGACTGTTGATTTTGGCAAGCCAGACCAGACTCCGCCAATTAAACAAGAGGGGCAAATGTTTTCATTGCAATTAGCACCTTTAAATGCAAAAAAATAAAATAAAAATTGCTCTGACTTATGGTGATGAAGCTGGAATTGGCTTAGAAGTTTTAAACTTTATTTTACAAAATAATTTATTTCCATTTAAAGATAATTTTGAAATTTATTTATTTGGAGACTCTTCACTCATTAAAGAAATTGGGCAATTAAATTTAATTCAAGTTAATTTAGACACAAAAAGCGAACATAGTTTTGAATGCTTAAAATTAGCCACTGAAACTTGTTTGGAAGCAAACTTTGCGGGTTTAATTACTGGACCAATTAATAAGGCTAAATGGGCGAAATCTGGACATAAATTTAAAGGTCAAACCGAGTTTTTGGCTTTTAAGTGTCAGACAGCGGCTGAAATGCTATTTATGGCAGATAATTGGCTTATTTTATTATTAACCAGACATATTGCTTTAAAACAAGTTCCTGAGAGCTTAAATTATGAACGGTTTGAGCAAAGTATTAAAACCTTAAAAGACTTTTTGCAAAAATATTTAAAAATAAAAAATCCAAAAATTGCCTTGGCTGGTTTAAACCCGCATGGTGGCGAAAATGGTGAAATTGGTGATGAGGAAAAATTATACTGGAATAATTGGGCTAAAGATTTAAATATTGCTGGGCCTTTTTCGCCAGATTATATTTGGACAAGCTCTGCGAAAGCTTATTTACAAAAACAAAAACCAGAATATGATACTTATTTAGCTCCTTATCATGATCAAGTTTTGCCTTTAATAAAAACAATTACTAATTTTTTGGCAGTTAATATTTCAATTGGTTTGCCATTTCTGCGTACTTCCCCAGACCATGGCACGGCTTACGATATAGTTGGGCAAAATAAAGCCGATCACAAACCTTTTTTGCAAGCAATTAAAACTTGCTTAGATTTATGCTCTCAGGTTATTGATTTGAAATAATTATTTGTTTTTCGGTAATAATATTTGGCACAGCAAAGTCCCAAGCTTGTTTTGGAATTGAATGCGGTGGCAAAAATAAAATATTTGGAATTAATCCGTAAACTTGACAATTAATGTGTAAATTAGCCAAAAGTCGATCATAAAAACCAAGCCCACGACCTAAACGATTAAAACTTTGGTCAAAAGCTAAAGCTGGCACAAAAACTAAATCTGGAATTTTAAAATCAGTTAAATAATTTTTGTCAAAAGCTTCTAAATTGCCCCAAATTCCCTTTTTTAAAGCTGTACCTGAATTATTAAAGTGTTGCAAATTTATTTGTGTATAAGCTATTTGGTTTTTAGATGGGCTGAAAGGTAAATAAGCTTTTTTATTATTTTGCAAAGCTTGAATTATCAGCGGTTTAAGATCAATTTCAGAGCCAAAAGGCCAATAAAAAAGTATATTTTTGTTTTTCCCAATAATCAAATCCCAATTTTCCTGTACTAAATGACAAACTTGAGTCGAAATAATTTGTATTTGATTATTCATTTGTAAAGAGTTTAAAACTTGTTTATATTGTTGGCGTAAATGACTTTTCTGTTGGGCAATTTCATCTTCATTAATTAAATTCATAAATTAGTAGTTTGAATTTTTGTAATAATATTTTTAATTTAATGATTTTATCGACAGGTTAAGTATTTTTACTCTAAAATTATTCATATAAATTTTTACTTCTTGAATTCATGGTTTTAGTCTTTTCAATATTTGCACTCTTTGTTTTTATTGGTTGTTTGCTTGAAATAATTAAATATAAAAAAACAAATCCTTTTAGCAAAAATACAAATTCTTTTTCTTGGAAAATGGCTTTAATTAGTATTTTGCCAATTATAATTATTCAATTAAGCTTAAACTCTTCTGCTAATCAGCTTTTTAGCTTAATTAGTTTATTATTTTCTTTTGCTTTAGCTTTGTTATTGAGTTTTTTTATTAAACCAGAATTTGCTTATTTGAAAAATAATTTGCTTTTATTTTCTTTAGTTTTAATTTTTAATTTAGTTTTTCATAATCAAGATTCAATTAATTTTATTATAGTTAATTCAGCAATTGGCTTAGTTTTAACTCAATTTACTTCTAATACAAATAATCAAAAAACTAACTTAAATTTAATATTACCAAGCTTACTTTATTTAACTGGTTTATATTGGATTATAAATATTAATGCTCCAGATGACTTTCTGCAAACAAATTATTATCATTTTTTATTAATATCTTTAGGTTTAAGATCTATAATACAAGCATTAAAAGACTATATTTTTACACAAACTAAATTAAATACATTCTTACAAATCAGTATTTTAAGTCTTTTTTCGATCGGAATTTTATTTTCTTTTTCACAAAATATCTTTTTATTTAAGCTCTCTCAAAGCATTTCTTGGATTTTTATTTTTTTATTAGGTTTAATTTCTAATTATATTTTCAGTTTTTTAAAAGATTCAACTGATAATAAAAACCCAAATACTATTTCATTTGCTATTTTAAATTTACTTTTAATTGGAGCTTTAACTTTAATAGCTTCTCGTTTGATTGGTAGCTGGGCTTGGATTATTTTGGCTATTAGTTCTTTTAATATAAACTTTGTCTTATTTTTATTATTCAGAAGTACTTTACAAATATTTATGTTTGCTAAAAATGATAATTTAACTGGTATTAATCTTATGCATAGTTATGTCAGTGCTAGCTTATATTTTGGCTTTTTAATACCACTTTTAATACCACTTATTAATAAATTAAAGTCTTATTATTTATATTTTCTAGCTTGCTTTATTGCTTTAGGATTTAATTATTTTCTTCACCAAGAGGCAAATGCCAGCTTTTATATTGCTTTTTCAGTTGGAGCAATTTTGATTGCAGTTTTGGGTGAATTTATTTATAAATCTTTTGATCCAGAAAATAACTTTATTTTAATTTGGCCTTATTTTATGTTACTAGTCAGCAATTTAAGCTCCGAATTATTTGCAATTGGTAATTCTACTAATCGCATACAAAAACTAATAACTGTATTAATATGTACTTTTTTAAGCTTATTAATTGTTTTCATAGCCACCAAAAAAGATAAAAACTTAATTCAAAGAGACTAGCATTAATTTAAGTTTTCTTTATTTTTAGTCTTTCAGTGAGCCTTTTAAAGTATTAATAACTAAAATAAATTCACCTTTTTTAATTAAATTAGTATTAGTACTTAATTCAAGTAAATTACTATATATAATTTGTTCATAAAATTTAGTAAGTTCTCTACCCAAACAAATATTATATTCAGCAAAGTCTTTGGCTAAAATATTTAAAGTTTTTTCTATGCGATAAGGCGATTCTAAAGCGATTAAAGGTATTTCCATTTCATTTAAAGACTTATTAGCTAATTTAATAATTTTAGTTTCGGTGCGAGGCATAAAACCAGCAAAATAAAAACCTTTAGCCAAATTAAAACTACAAACCGACAAAATACTGGTTAAAGCTGAAGCACCGGGTATTGGTATAATTTTAAAGCCAAGTTTTTGTACTTCCCGCACTACAAAGTTGCCAGGATCAGACATACAAGGAGTACCTGCATCCGAAATATAAGCAATTGATTTTCCATTTTGAATTAATTCTGCAATATAAATAGCTTTTTTTTGTTCATTATGAGCATGACAAATAATAAATTCTTTTTTTAAGTCTAAGCTTTTCATCAGCTTTCCAGCTTCTCGGCTATCTTCGCAAGCAATAAAATCAACATTTTTTAAAACATTAAAAGCTCTTAAAGTTAAATCTTGTAAATTCCCAATCGGTGTTGCCACCATGTACAAGGCGTTTTCAATTGCAAAGTCTTTTTCTTCTTTAATCATGGTTTTTAATTATTATAAATAATAAGTTTAAAGCCAAAAAGTAAAAGTAAACTTCCTAAACTGGTAATAATCAAAAAATAATTATAATCAAGTTTATTTAGCTGAAAAGCTCCCACCGAAGCTAATAAAATAATAGTACCTAAAAACATAAAAGCAATTCCTTTGGTAATATTTTCAATATGCGTAATTTTCTTTTCTAAAGGTTGTAAATTAATTGGTACTTGCAAATTTCCATTATTAATTTTGTCTATTAATTCTAAGGCTTTCATTGGTAAAGCAAGTAAACCTATTAATTCAGTATTTTCGGCTAAAGCTTTTCCGCCAATTTTTAAAGCCATTTTTTCAATAATATTAGTTTTACTCGAAGAATTTAACCATTTTTCACTATAAGGTTTTAAAGCCATAATAAAATCAAAATTCGGATTAAAACCACGGCATAAACCCTCTAATAATCCAATAGTCCGAAAGAAATAAGCTAAGCTTGGCGGCATATGAATTGGATTGTCAGCAATTATTTTATTTATATCTTCTTTTATATTATCTAAATTTAATTCTTTAAAATTACCACCACTATAATATTTATAAGTTGTTTTTTGAATTACTTTACCCAAAAGCTCTAAATCAGCCCCATCACGCAGTAAACCCATTAAACTTAAAGTATTAATTAATTTATTTGTATTCTGACTAACCAAAGCTAAAATCGCATCCTGAAAATTATCACGAACT
Organism: Candidatus Caenarcanales bacterium; assembly: GCA_947489925.1. Lineage (GTDB taxonomy): Bacteria > Cyanobacteriota > Vampirovibrionia > Caenarcaniphilales > Caenarcanaceae > JAAFJH01. The sequence goes on along the minus strand of CANLFK010000020.1, from coordinate 10,636 downwards.
TTTTGGTCAATTTTATAAGTCATACCAAAATCATAAAGAATTAATTTACCTTCTTCATTAATGGCAATATTACCGGGATGCGGATCTGCATGAAAAAAGCCATGCTTAAAAAACTGATCATAAAAAATATCCAAAAGCTTTTTACAAATCCAGTCTTTATTATTCCCCACAAATATTAAAGCCTTTGTATCATTAATTTTATAACCCGGTACATATTCCAAAGCCAAAGTATTTTTACTAACAAAATCCCAAGAAACTTGCGGAATAATTAAGTCTGCATGGTCATAACACAAGTTTAAACGCATTCTTTCAGCATTCAAAGCTTCTTGCTTAAAGTCTATTTCTTCAAAAAGCACTTTTCCAAATTCATCACAAATTTCTGGCCAAGATTTGTTTTTGACCCATGCAATATGCCTTTCAAAAAAAACTGAAAAAGCCCTTGCAATACTAATATCTTCCAAAAAAATTTCTTCTAAATCTGGTCTTTGTACTTTTAAAACAATTTCTTTGCCACTTAAAGTAATAGCTTTGTGAACTTGCCCAATACTAGCTGAAGCTAAAGGTTTTTGTTCAATACTTTCAAACAACTTACCAACTGGAGCTTTTAAAGATTTTTCGAGAATATTAATAATAGTTTCAATCGGCAAAGGATTTGCATAATCTTGCAAAGAAGCTAATTTATCAACATATTCGGCTGGAACAATATCTTCACGAACTGATAAAAACTGACCAACTTTAATAAAAGCCGCCCCTAAAGAACTTAAACTAGCATGAATTCTTTCGGCATTTTTTATTCTTAAATTTTTAATTTGTTTTTGAATGAGAGGGTTTTTTTTATTTCTCTCAAATTCAACTTCTTGCCAAGCTCCTAGCCATAAAGTGAAAGCTAATTTACTGGCTTTGCGAAATCGTTTATTAGCAAGTGCATAAAAGGACAAAATAATTAAATCAAAAATAAAATTTAAAAATTTAAAAACTGACCAATTCGGCAATAAAGGTTTTTCGGGAATTGAAAATTTAGCCTTTGCCAAAGCTGAATAATATTTCATTAGAATTTAAAAGAAAATTATTTATTCTTTAATTCTTGCATTTCATCTTGTATTTGTTTCATCTGATGAGATAATTCTTTGATGCTTAGTGTTAAATCTTCTAAAACTTTATTTTGAGAATTATCATTTTTAAATTCTGAACTGTCTTCATCAGACTCTTTAATTTCATTTTGTAATTTGTCGCAGAAACCATTTACTTTTTTAATTAATTTTTCTCTTTTCTCTTCAATTAATTGATTTAAAGATTCACCATTTTGACAAAATTTATTGTTTAAACCAAATTCATCAACTAATTCCGCCAAATTCTCTTCTAAATCTTTGCGAAATACTTTTAAACTTGCCATTGCTAATTTACCAATTTTTGACATAATTCACTCTCTCGGTTTAACTTTTTAATTTTTGCACTTATTTTCTTTTATACCACTTAATAAAGGTTTTGAACTTAGAAAATTTACTTTTCAGCTTTTATTTAAGGTGTTTGACATTACTACTCTAATTCAAGTTTTTGTATTCTAGAAATTATAGAGCCTTTTGTTCTGCCAAAGTGCTTTGCCATATCTTGAACATTAATATCATCGTAATACATTGTACTAAGTTCACGATCTAATTCTTTTGTCCATTGCTTGTAAGCACCTTTGTGTGTTTCTCTAACTTCATTTACAGAATATGTTTTATCTTTATTTATTATTTTCTTCTCTTCAGAAGGTAATACTTTAATAATTTGAATTTTAGAAGAATTTGGAAATTTGCTTGGTAAAAGTGGTTTAGGAATATGAATATTATTTTTGGTTCGGGTAATTGCTACATATAAAAGATTAATTTCTTCATTTAATTGAGATAAATTCATATCGCTTTTTTCTTTGATTTTTTTCAGTTTTTCTTCGGTTACAAAGTCATTTACTAATTGAACAGTATCGTATTCCATGCCTTTGCAACGGTGAACTGTCGAGAAAATCATTTCGGCTTTTTCTTTTTCATTATTTTCAACATGTTTATTTTTTATGGTTTTTATAATATCTGGGATTTTATTTCCATATTCTCTAATAATTTCAACCATTATTCCAAGCTGAATATCTTCGGTTTTATTAATATAAATTTCTAATTCTTCAAGATTTTTCATTTCTTTAATGAGTTTATCTTTGATTAAATGATACTTTCCATTATGCAAATTCAAAACATCATACAAAGAAGCTCCGTCATCAGCATAAGTATATGAATTAATATTTCCTTCAAAATAAATATGCTTAACATTCTTGGTTTCAGTTACATATTCAATAGCTTTGACTAATAATCCTAAATTAGTTCTGGCGAGTATTGCTTTGGTTTTATATTCTTTGCCAATTCCTTTACCTTTGATTATAGTTACCTGATTTTCAGCCTGATCATGATTTATATGATTTTTCCATTGCAAAATTTCCATGGCAAGGTCGGCAATATCTTGGCTAAAGCGAAAACTAGTTGAAAGATAAAATGTTTTAAATTGGGCTTTCTCAAGTGAATTAACCGCAAATCGCCAGCCATAAATTTGTTGATGAGTATCTCCGACAATAACTTTGGTTGCATTTTGTTTAAAAAATACATCTAACATAGCTGGTGAAGCATCTTGCCCTTCATCAAATAATATATAATCAAAGTTTAATTGTGGATTAGAGAGCTGGAATTTTTTTAAGTAAAAATCATGTGTAATTTCAATTTCACCTTTATTCATTTTATTTAAAAATAAACGAGCTTGATTTTGAATATAATCATAAAAATTCAAAACAAATTCTTTGGCTTTACCCTCTGGGAGAATATCTGTATAATTTAAATCTTTTACTTTTTGCTTGTCACTATTACAATAATAAGCAATTAATTTATTTATATGATTTGCCAAAATATATTCATTATGTTTTTCGCCATTACCTTCTAGTCCAAGTAATTCAACAATTTCATTAGTTTTATAACCCAAACTTCTTATTTTATAATTATTTTGCATAACAATATGTTTATAAGCCAGTGAATGAGCGGTTTCAACTTGCACATTATATAAACATTCATTAGCAAATCTTTTAACAGCTTCTAGTTTTACAGATTTATTGAAAGCAAGATAAAGTATTTTACTGTCTCTGACTTTTGCCTTTGCATATTCAATTATGGTTGTAGTTTTCCCAGAGCCAGCAACTGCATTTATTTTTATATTACCAGTCGAATTAATAATTTCAATCTGCTCTTTAGTTAATTTCATTCTTTCAGTTTAGTGTTAGCAAAGTGCTTATATTTATAAATTCCTAATTTTCTAAGGTTTATTTTACAATCAAACAAATAAAAGTTTGAAAAACTCTCTTCTCAAATTAAAGAGTGAAGTACCATAGCTTTAGGCAGATCAAGTCGTGAAAGGAATAAACCAAACTCATATTAAGATTTATAGTATAATACTTAATATACATTAATACTAGTCTTAAACGAGTGAATGAGAGAAAAGCCAGACAGTCCATTCTATCCTCAAAAACCTTTACCGCCAGATAAGTTCTTTGGGAGAGATGATTTGGTGAGAGAAATCTGGAAAAAAGATTTACAACCTGTTTGGAATCATAGAAGAACGCAAATGGTTTGGCTTTCGGGTGAAAGGGGAATTGGAAAAAGCTCGCTTGCAAATTTCTTGGTAGATTTGTCGGAAAAAGAAGGATTATTATCTTTAAGAATTAATTTAAGTAGAGTTCATACGGTTGATGATTTAATTGAAAAAATTATTTATAAAATTTTAGAGTATCAAGAAAAAACTAAAGAACCAATTAGTAAATTTATTAAGGATAATTTTAAAAAATATTTTGAAGAGCTTGAAGTTCCGACTATTTTTGGTAGTTTAAAAATTAAAATAAAAGAAGAAGAGATTAAAAAAGATATTCCAGAATATAAAAGAAATTTCGAGGATTTTTTGAAAACTTTTATTGAAGGAATTAAACAAAGTTCTAAGAGGGCATCTGAAAAGTTTTAAAGTTGAGAAAGTCTGCGTAAATTAATGTGTCAAGCTGACTAGGTAGAAAACTCTGAAATAACTAATTGAGAGAGTCTTTTTACTAAAGAATTTTGCTTTAAAACCCCCAACCCCCTGAAAGTGGGCTATTAGAGAGAGGAGTTAGACCTTTAAACTTTGAAGACAGAAAATTTAAAATAATAGATTTATTGAATGTCCCCTTCGGGGAATGGCGTAAGCCTAGGGGGTTTAAGCTGAAATTTTGCTATAAGTCCTATACTTTTCAGATGCCGTCTAAAGATTATTTAGGAATATTTTTACTATTAGATGAAATTAATGGCTTAGCAGAAGAAGTTGAATTTGCAAACTTTTTAAAGGGTTTGTCTGATACTTTAGATCCTCATTCAAGCTTACTATTTATGATTTGTGGAACTGAAGAAAAGAGACAAGCTATTATTAAAAATCATGAATCAACTAATCGTATTTTTAATCTTTATAATCTTTTACCAATAGAGAAAGAAGCTTTTGCTGAATATTTTACGAGAGAATTTGAAAGTTGTGAAATAGAAATCAAAACTGGACAATCTGACTATTTGACAGGCTTAATGGCTTTATGTTGTGAGGGGCAACCCAGATTTGCTCAGATCATAGGTGATAATGTTTTTTCAGTAGATGAAGATTTTATTATTGATGAAAGTGATTTAAAAAAAGGCTTAGTTAAGTCAATTGATGATATTGGTGAAAAATTTATTAAGCCTCTTTATGAAGAAATTAAAAGCCAAAACTATAAAGTATTAATAAAAAAAATCACTGAAATTACAAACAAAGAAGGAACAAACTCTTTTACTAGAGAAGAAATTTGCAAAGGTTTAGACAAAAAAGAAAAACAAAATTTTGATCGCTTTATAGGTAGAATGAAAGATCTAGGTTTTATAAAAAGTAAAAAACAAGGTGAGTATAAATTTAAAGATTTTTTCACTAGAGCTTATTTAGGTTTACTTTCAAGAGAAGAAAACTATTATATTAAGCCTTTTGAAGAGAAAGAAGTTTAGTGTTAGCATCAGCTAATTTACAACCTAGTCTAATTCCACAAAGACCAGCAAATAAATCAATAAACTTAAACTTTAAATTTTCAGACATTCTTGTTTTTTATTTTTAATTTAACTTAAATTTTACTATAACCATGAGAGCTAGTATTTATTTTATAGTTTATAGTTAAATTACTATAAGTTCACTGAGATTTTACAATTATGAAAAAAACTTTACTGACTCTTTTGATGAGCTTTTCTATTATTGGTAATTGCTTTGCCGCCGACAAATTTGAAATTGATCAAGACCATACTTCAATTAACTTTTCGGTTAAACATTTAGTTATTTCAAATACCAAAGGCAACTTTAAAAACTTTAATGGAATTATAAATTATGATGCAAAAGATATAACAAAATCTTCAGTTAATGCAAAAATCAAAGCTGACAGTATTGATACAGACAATGAAAAGCGAGATGAACATTTAAAAACGCCTGAATTCTTGGATACGGCTAAATACCCAGAAATAACCTTTATCAGCAAACAAATCAAAAAAGCAAAAGGTAATAATAATTATATTTGTATTGGTAATTTGACCATGCACGGTGTAACTAAAGAAATTGCACTTCCATTTCAAATTACAGGTTTAATCAAAGGAATGAAAGGAGAATCTCGTTTAGGAGCTAATGCAAATATTATTCTTAATCGAAAAGATTTTGGCTTAAATTGGAATAAAGCAATGGACAATGGCGGCTTAGTAATTGGAGAACAAGTTAAAGTCTCTCTGGAAATTGAAGCGGTCAAACAATAAAAGTTTTTGGTTTTCATAATTGATTTATGTCTTTCAAAGCTTTAATTAATTTAATTTTAGAGAATAATCCAAATATTCAAGAAATAAGAAATTCTAGGCATAAGCCACTAGACCTCTTAATTTTACTAATTTTAAATCAGTCTACCAGCGATGATTTGGCTGATTTGGCTTTTAAAAAACTAAAATTAGATTATCCAGATTATAAGACTATTTTGGCTGAAAATAATCCTGAAAAGCTGACTGAATCAATTAAAATATGCGGCTTGTCAAAATCTAAGTCTGTTTATATTTTAAATACACTTAATTATTTAGAAAAACAAAATTGGCTAGATTTAAATTTAAATTTTATTAATGATTTATCAGATGCTGAGGCTTTAGAAGCTTTAACTCAAATAAAAGGAATTGGCATTAAATCGGCTTCTTGTTTATTAATGTTTTCCTTTAAACGAGGTACTTTTCCTATTGACACACATTTGTTCAGGATTTTTAAACGATTAGGAAATATTATTCCAACTGGTATTGATTTAGTGAAAGCCCATAAATTTTTGCAACCTCAAATACAAGGCAAATTAGCTTTTCAGGTGCATGTTGCTTTAATTGAATTGGGACGAAAAGTCTGTCTGGGCAAGACAAATCCAAAATGTTCAATTTGTTATTTAAACTCAATTTGCCAAAAAAATTTTAATTGATTTAAACTATAAAAAGTTTTACAACATATAAATGACTCAAGCACAATTAATTAGCTTAGAAAAAGCAAAACTGGCATTAGGCACAGTAGACGATCCAGACTTAAAAAAAGATTTAATCACTTTGAATATGGCTCGTAGCATTGAAATATTGCCCAATAATAAAGTTAAATTCAATTTGGTCTTAACTACACCAGCTTGCCCTTTAAAAAATAAAATCGAAGAAGATTGCAGGCAAGCCTTAATTGGTGCAGGTGCTAGCGAAGTCGAAATTATAACAACCGCTGAAGTTCGAGGATTTAAAGGTTTTAGCGGCAAACAACCAATTGATGGTGTAAAAAATATAATTGCAATTAGCTCTGGAAAAGGTGGAGTTGGTAAATCTACAGTTACCGTAAATTTGGCTTGTGCTTTTAAGGCTTTGGGAGCAAAAGTTGGTATTTTAGATGCAGATATAACTGGTCCTAATATTCCTTTAATGCTGGGAATTACCGAACAGCCAACGATTGCCGAAGATGGCAAAAAAATGCTACCTAATCAGGCATATGGCTTAAAAGCAATTTCAATGGGTATGATTATTAAAGATGATGAACCTGTTGTTTGGCGTGGTCCAATGCTACATAGTGCTATTAATCAGTTTTTGCGGGAAGTTGATTGGGGAGATTTAGATTATTTATTTATTGATTTACCGCCAGGTACTGGAGATGCACAATTAACTATTTCGCAAGCTGTGCCTATTGCTGGAGCAATTATTGTTTCTACTCCGCAAGATGTTGCCTTAATGGATAGCAAAAAAGGTTTAATGATGTTTAAGCAAGTAAAAGTTTCAGTGCTTGGTTTAATTGAAAATATGAGTTATTTTATCGCTCCAGACACTGGTAAACGATATGATATTTTTGGTAATGGCGGAGCTAAAAAAGTTGCTGAGAGCCTAGGTTTTGATTGTTTAGGACAAATTCCTTTGCAAATTAATGTAAGGGAAGGCGGAGACTCGGGCAAGCCAATTGTTGAAGTTGAGCCAGAATCTGAAATTAGTCAAATCTTTCTTGAAATGAGTCGAAAAATAGCTGCTAAACTAAGCATTCAAGCCGCTCAAGAAATTTAATTGCTTATTGGAAGAGAATTAATTTGCGGTGAGAATTCTTTTTGTAGTGGAATAACTTTTTTAATTTCATTCATAGCTAACTTTAAAATCTCTTCAGGGGCTAAATCATCGGTTTTAATTAAGCAAAAGTTTAAATGGCCATGGTTTTCTTTAATTTCAGAAAACAAATTATAATATTTTTGTCTTAATTCTTTTAATTCGGCTTCAGTTCTTTGGCTTTCTGGATCAGATTCCTTTGGCTCATAATCTAACCATAAAATTAAATCTGGTTCTGGCCAAATACTCAAATAAGACTCTGCTTCCCAATTATCATAAACGCAACCGCTCATCCAATAGCGATTAGTTACCAATATTCTTTTCTGTTGCAAAATAGGTAAAATTTTATTCTGAATATGATTTTCACGGTCTAGCTGATAATTCTCTTTAGTCCAGTTTTGCAAATCATCATTTATATAATAAGGCTCTTTTGTATAAGCCCAATCTTCAGGCAAATTTTCCTTAAGCAAATTCATTAATAAAGTTTTCCCGCTGCCCTCAATGCCTTCAATTACAATTAATTTACCAAGTGCATTTTTTTCTTCTTTTTTTGCTAATTTTTCATCAAAACCAAAAAATACTAATAAACAACCTATAACGCTTACTAAAATCAAGGCAAGTAAAATAAAATCATTCATAATATTAAAAAGAGAAAATTAACTCTTTGACGGCTTTGTTAAACTTATATTCTTCTAGTTTTATGCCCGTTAAATTAATTGAAAAATCTTTTTATAGGAAAATCTCTAATACTTTATTAAATGGCGGATCTGACGGGGCTCGAACCCGCAACCTTCGCCGTGACAGGGCGACGCTCTAACCAGTTGAGCTACAGATCCATAAGGATTAGAAAACTATATCATCAAAAGATTAAGATAAACAAGCCTTATTTCTGACATTTTTAAATTATTAAGAACACATTAAAGGGTGTTTCAGGTTTTCCCTCTGTTTCAAATAAACTAAAGAGACGGCTTCTGCTAATTTTCGGATTTTCAAAATATAATCTCTTCTTTCATCTTTGCCAATTGCTCCCCGAGCATCTAGTAAATTAAATAAATGAGAACATTTTAATATTTGATCATATGCTGGCAAAACAAGTTCATAGCTTAAGGCACTTTCAGATTCTTCATAACTCAATTCAAAACTTTTGATTAATCGTTCGATTGAAGATTTTTCAAAATTATAAACAGACCATTCTATTTCAGCTTGATGATAGATTTGCCCATATGTGTTTTTGTCAGTCCACTGTAAATCATAGACATTATTTTTTTCTTGCAAATACATAGCCAATCGCTCAAGTCCATATGTTATTTCAACCGAAATTGGCTTTAAGGCTATGCCGCCAGCTTGCTGAAAATAAGTGAATTGGGTAATTTCCATGCCATCAAGCCAAACTTCCCAACCAACTCCCCAAGCCCCCAAAGTCGGTGATTCCCAATTATCTTCGACAAAACGAATATCATGTTCTTTAAAATTAATACCGATAGTTGCCAAGCTTTGTAAATATTTTTCCTGAATATCGCTTGGAGAAGGCTTCATAATAACTTGATATTGAAAATAATGTTGCAAACGATTTGGATTTTGCCCATAACGACCATCAGTTGGTCTGCGACAAGGATCAATGCAAGCCATATTCCAAGGTTCAGGGCCCAAAGAACGCAAAAAAGTAGCTGGATTCATGGTGCTAGCCCCTTTTTCTAAATCATAAGCTTGTTGAATAAGACAACCCTGAGAAGCCCAAAAAGAGTTTAACTTAGCAATAAGGTCTTGAAATGTAAGCATAATAAATTAAAATCGTGGCATAAAAAAAGTCTTTTTCAAATCTTAACAATTTTTTCAATTATTTTCTTAGCGACGCTTGTAAAGTCTACCTGTATTATTTAAAAGCGGTGAAATAATGTCTGTTTTGACTTCCGAAAAACTACAATTATAATCCTGCCTTTTTTTTCTAGAATTTTAGCAAGCTTTTTACCTGATACTGATTTCATAAGCTAAGTTCAATAACTTTATCAGTAGGGTGTTCTGGTTTCAGGTCATCATCAAAATAAAGTTGCACCACTTCTTTAAGGTTTTCTATAGTTTCATCGATGGTTTCGCCTTGCGTGTAACAACCATTAAATAGCGGAACTTCAGCCCAATAGCCACCTTCTTCTGCTTCGTGAATAATTGCTTGAATTTTCATTTAATTTTTTTCTTACCAATTACATTTTACCTACAAAAATACAAACAAAAATAATACAAACCGAAATCAGTATATGGATTAATATATTTTGCTCTCATAGTTTTAAATTATCCTTTAATTGTAAGCTCAGTTTCATCATTGCCCGTCAAGCCATATTCATCGGTGGCGGTTGCTGTTACTTTATATTCACCTTTTTTTAATTCGGTTTCAAAAATACTAGTTTTATTGAAATTATCAAACGCATGATTTTCGTACTCGTCTTCTTTGTTTTTCACTAAAACTTTAAAAGCAAAAAACTCAATTAGTCGGTTATCATCGGTGTCTGCGGTCGCAATAAATTTATAATCACCGCTCTCACCAAGTTTAATACATTCTACTTTTAAAACTACTTTTGGTCTTTTCGCTACTGGCAAGATGTCTTCAACCGTGAGAGGCAAAATTTTAAAGCCTTCTTCTCTTTCTAGTTGGGCGAGTTCTGCTTTTAAGCCTTTTCCAAAACTAAAACCAATTATAAAACCATCATAATTAGCCAAATTAATTTTTTCTCCGTGCTGAAGAGTAAATTCCAAATTATCTTTTTGTTTAGCGATATTTTTCTCTCTTCTAAAGCGTAAAATCGCACTTCTTAAATTATCCGCTACATTTCTACCGATGTTTTCAGAACGCTTGACGCTAATTACCGACCAATTATTTAAAATTCCGTCTTTGCCTAAATCTCCGCCTTTTGCCTGCTTAGTTGGCTCACCGCCTAGGGTTTTAACGCATAGTTTTTCAAATTCAAAATCGTCCA
>CANLFK010000019.1 GCA_947489925.1 Candidatus Caenarcanales bacterium | reverse complement strand
AGTGATTAAAATGATTTAGGGATTACCATGATTAAGTACTTTAGAGTAAAACCGTAAAAATAAAAATCATAGTTCATCATTTAATCAGTGTAATCCAAGTTCAAGACAATCTGCGTCCATCTGTGATTCAGAGGTGCTGAAAAATTAATAACCTAAATAGAATGATTCACTTTCAATTTCCCAGTCAACCCACTCTAACGGATCATCAAAAGACCCCTCTAAGCTAAATAAACTTACAGTTTTACCAATATCAGGAAAATCATCTCTAACTATTCTAGTACTTTCTGCGAGAGGTTTGAAGCAATGAGAACCAAAAGGTTCTTCGATATATCCAGTTAGCTGACGTACCGATGATTTCACTCCCTCGAAAATTAGGTAAGATTTTGCAAGGAAAATCATTTCATTTTGTGGATTAAGTGGATGACCCGATAGTAATCCTATTTGAGAGGCAGAGATAACGATTTTTAAGTCATGAATTAAGGGTCGTTCTAAGTTACAATTAGTAAAATAGAGCAAGTCAAAATGATTGGTAATTAGTTCCATTTGATTATTCAATCACTTAAGGTTTCGGTTTAACAATAATAATATTTAATTTGTCTGGGAAAATGTATTTATTGGCTACCCGCACTATATCAGCTTTCTGCACAGCTTGAATTTTAGCGGGATACTCATTAATTGTATTTAAATCTAGTCCAAACAAACTATATTGCACTAAAGCATCAGCGACATTTTCATTAGTGGTTAAATTATTAGAAATAAAAACTCCGCTACGATAATTTTTAGCTCTCTCAAGCTCTTCATCTGTAACTTGTACCTTTTTGAATTTTTCTAATTCGGCTTTTGTTAATTCCAAAGCTTTGTCGATTTTTTGTGGCGGAACTCCCATTTGAATGATAAAAGGCCCAGCTCCCCGTCTCATATCGAAAGAGGAAGCAATTGAATAAACTAAGCCAGCTTCTTCCCTAACGCTTTTGCCTAACCTAGAGCTTAAAGTACTACCTCCGCCCAAAATATCATTAGCCACCAATAAAGCATAAAAATCTGAATCAGACCGTTTAACCGAATTTCCATAACCTAAAATTACAACTGCCTGCGATTTACCAGCAATTTCAGTGGTTTTTTCGGAAGGTTTTGCTTTTTCGATTTCAATTATGGGAGCTGAATATTTAAGTGCTTGGCTTTGCTCATTATTAGACCATTCAGCAAATACTTTATTGAAATATTCCAGAATTTCTTTTTTGTCAAAATCACCCGAAATAGCAATAATTGTACGGTTTGGTTCATAATAAGCGGAATGAAAAGCTTTTAAATCTGAAGTATTAATTGATTTCACTGACTCAATCTGCTCTGGCAAAGACAATTCATAAAAAGGATGATCTTTTGAATAAATAGCTTGATATAAACCAATTTTAGCCAAAGCTCCCAAACTGTCTTGGCTTTGTGATAATCCAGCTAAAACTTGAACTTTTAATTTGTTAAATTCCTCTTCTGAAAAGGCTGGTTGTGCAATTTGTTCACTTAATAAATCTAATAATGATTTTAAATCTTTGCTAAGTCCTTTAGCTGAAAGCGAAACATAATCACGGTCTCCCGAAAAACTAATTTCAGCTCCCATTTGCTCAAGGGCATCATCAATTTGATCTTTCGATTTACTTTGAGTTCCTCTTTGCAAGGCTAAAGCCGTTAATGAGCTAATTCCAACTTTGCCGAATTTGTGATCAAAAGATTCACCCGCATCAATAGAACCAGAAATCGCTACAATTGGTAAATTTGGATTTTGCCTCAAAATTAACTTTAAGCCATTCGGTAAAATTATTTCTTCGGCTTTAATTCCACCTTTGGTTGAGGTATTTGCTGATTTAGAATTATTTTCAGTTTTTAAATTAGCTGTTTCGGAAAGATTTGCATTGACTGCTCCTTTTCCGCCTTGAGCCTGAGCATCATAAATTAATTTGCCAGTTACTGAATTATTGTTTTGTAAATATTTTTTAGCGACAGCCTGAATTTGAGCGGAATTAATAGCAATAAGTTTGTCTGGCCAAGAAAAAGTATATTTCCAATCATTAGCCATTGTTTCAAATAAGCCCAACTGAGAGGCCAAATCACTGGTTTCTTCAAGACCAAATAAAAAGCTGGATTGTACCTTTGCCTTTACTCTGGATAATTCTTCAGGTTTAACGCCTTCGTTTTTAATTTTCTCAATTTCTTGAGCAATGATTTTTTCAATTTCGTCTAAATTATTATTATCTTTGGGAGTGGAAGCAATAACTGAAAATGAAAATGGATCAAGTCCTTGTCTGGCTGAAGCATTAATCATCGAAGCTTTTCCAGTATCAACTAAAGCTTTCTCTAGTCGGCTTAATTCACCATCACTTAAAATTGTCGCTAAAGCATATAAAGCAATATAATCTTCTGATTTAAAATTAGGTATTCTCCAGCTTTTCATGATCAAAAGAGTTTCACTGGGTGATTTTACCTGAATTGATGATTGGCTAATTGGTGCACTTTCGGGCTTAATTTCAGCTGGTTTTGCAGTTTTAGGATTTTCTATTTTTTCAAAGTATTTTTTTGCTAAATCTAAAGCTTCTTGGGTTTGAATATTGCCAACTAAAACTAAAACGGCATTGTCTGGACGGTAATATTGATCATAATGAGACTTTAAGTTTTTGCCATTTGTCGCTAATAAATCATCTTTCCAGCCAATAATTGGTATTCCGTATGGGTGTGTTGGATATAAACTTTTATAAACTTCTCGTGAAAGCAAAGTGGCTGGATTATTTTCACCGCCCATTAATTCTGATAAAACAACTTCTCTTTCTCTTTCGGCTTCTTGGTCATTAATAATTGAATTACGCATTCTATCAGCTTCTAATTCCATTGAGAAATCAAGGTTTTTGTCCGCAGAAGGCAAAGTCATATAATACATTGTATAGTCTGTGCTGGTAGCGGCATTAAAACTTCCGCCTCTTCTTTCAATTTCTTCTGAAATAAAACCTTTAGGCTTAGTAGCAGTGCCATTAAATTGCATATGTTCCAGATAATGGGAAGCACCGCTTTGTCCTTTAATATCATTGCGAGAACCAACTTTAAAGAAAACAGCTTGCGAAAAAATTGGTGCATTATGATCTTCTTTAATTAAGACTTTTAGTCCATTTTTGAGCTTAAATTCTTTAACTTCCATTATTTTGTTGGGTTGAGACTTATTTTTATTATCCAAAGCATTGGCTTGACTGAAAATAAAGTTTAAAGCAAAAATGCAAATTAGAATTAAATTAAAAATATTTTTATGGTTTTTCATTGAAAGAATGCTTGCTTATTGAGAAGACAAAGATTAATCGCATAAACATAACACAATTTCAAATTAAGATAAAAATTCCTTAAAGTTTTCGGTTATTTTGCGGATTAAATTTGGCAAAAAATATATGAAAGCAATTCTTATTAATTAAATAGATTGACTGATTAAAGAATTTTGACTAAATAGAAAGTTTCTGCTCTAAGACAAGTTAAAACTACAATCTTGAGAGATGATTGAAAAAGAAAAACTGCCAAACAAATGATTGAGTTTTAACAGATTAGGGGCTTCTCTTATATTCCCTTGGGCATATCAACTTTGTAGAAATTAACTGAGGAGTAATGGGGGGGAGGTAGACCCAAGGAAAAATGTTAACGGTAGATGAATTACAGATAGATCTTTCGCTTTGGAATGGAGAGGAAGAAAATCGAATAAAAACCTTAAAGCTTCTTTTAGCTGGATATAGTAATAACTGTATAGCTCAAGAATTGAATTTTTCGCTTAAAAACATTGAATCAATCATTGCAAAACTATTTAGGAGATGTAGCATTATAACAAGAGGCTCTCATTCTCATTTAATTAATCCGAGAGCAAAATTATTGTCAAATGGTATCTGCAAGGAATGGCTTAAATATAGTCTTGAAGACAAAATTAAAAATCGTGAATTATTATCCAGAAATCAGTTTTTAACTTTAATTTTGTGTGCGGCTGGCTCTTCTAATAAAGCAATTGCCGAATTTTTATGTATTTCACCTAAAACAGTTGAAAGCCGTCTTAATTCTTTGTTTAATCAGTTTAGTGTTAGCAGCCAATCAGACAAGCAAGTTAATCCTCGAATTCGTTTAATTGTTACGACTTTAAGGCAAAAAGTTTTAAGTCCTTATTCAATTAAAATCTCCTCGGAAATCCTTGATCCAGAAAGATGGGAAGAATTAATGAAAGACCGAGAGCAAATAAAAGAGCATTTCTTAAGATTACAATTTGAGCAAAATAAACCTTATATGATTCAGCCAGATTCGTCTTTGGGTGGAATTATGGGAAGACTTCAAACTCTTCAGCAACAACAATCTGCTGGAATCCCAGTTAAAACTGAAGCCGCTATCGGTGCTGGAGCAAATAATAATGAATATAATAATCCCGCTTTTTATTCTATTCAGCCTTATAATCCTTATTCCTCACAAAGTGTTAGTGGAAATAGCCCATATAATCAGCAAATTCCTAATAGTCCCGCCAATAAACGCTGGATTTAATAATTATAAATAGAGAGCTTGTTTTTTATTTTGAGCTAAACCTTTAGGGTATAATTATTTTATTTAGTTAAGTGAAATTATGGAAATCAATACGACTGTAGCTTTGTTTGCCGCCCAGATAATTAGTTCTTTAGGATTATTTTGGGCAGTTACTAATTCATTTAATAATCGAATCAATGATGTTGAGAGTAAATTAAACGCTAAAATAGATTCTAAGTTTGAAGGACTTTCAAAAGAAATTAATGAAATCAAGGTAGAACAGGCAAAAATAGAAGCTCGTATTGAGGGAAAACTTGGTTTGCTTGAAGGTCGTTTAAGTTCTTTAGAGCAGACAGTTAGATATATTCTTGATTGTTTTCCCAAACCTAAAATCTCTATTCAAAGTCCAGAAGCTTAATTTGTTTGTAAGCAAGGGAATAGAGAGATTGTTTTTTATTTTGAACTAAACCTTTAGGGTATAATTACTTTATTTAGTTAAGTGAAATTATGGAAATCAATACGACTGTAGCTTTGTTTGCCGCCCAGATAATTAGTTCTTTAGGATTATTTTGGGCAGTTACTAATTCATTTAATAATCGAATCAATGATGTTGAGAGTAAATTAAACGCCAAATTTGAAGGACTTTCAAGAGAAATTAATGAGATGAAAGTTGAGCAGGCAAAAATAGAATCTCGTATTGAAGGAAGACTTGGATTACTTGAAGGTCGTTTAAGCTCTTTGGAGCAGACAGTTAGATATATTCTTGATTGTTTTCCGAAGCCTAAAATCTCTATTCAAAGCCCAGAAGCTTAAAACTTTTATACTTTTCAGTCAGTGTTTAATTTGTGTTATACTTTAAAAATGACTTGAATTGCTGATTGAATGAGCTTATTAAAATATGAATTTGAATTTGAATAATAATATAATTAAACCTTTAGAATATACTGGATATAGTTTAAAAATATTAGACCAAAGGCTTTTACCTAGCCAAGAAATATATTTAGAATTCACTGAAGCAGATGAAATAATTAAAGCCATGAAAGCCATGATTGTGAGAGGTGCTCCTGCAATTGGTTTGGCTGGTGCTTGGGCTTGCTGTTTGGCGGCAAAAAATCCTGAATTGAAAGATAATGAAAATCAATTAATTGAAAAATTCGAAGAAATAAAAGAAGCTAGACCGACAGCAGTTAATTTATCAAAAGCAATTGAGAGAATGAAATTGAGCTTAAAAGAAAAAGGTCTTAATTCTTTGGAAGAAGAAGCAGAAGCTATTTTTAATGAAGACCAAGAAATGTGTCAAATGATGGCTGTTTATGGTTTAACTCTTTTGCCCAATAAAAGTGAGTACAAATTTATTACGCATTGTAATACGGGCTCTTTGGCTACTGCTGGTATTGGAACTGCATTGGGTTTAATTAAGTTTTTGGCTGGACAAAAGAAAAAAGTAAAAGTATTTGCCACTGAAACAAGACCTTATTTGCAAGGCAGTCGCTTAACCGCTTGGGAATTAAATAAATGCCAAATTCCAGTAACTTTAATGCCAGATTCAGCAACAGCTTATTTGATGAGTAAAGAAAATATTGATGCTGTTTTTGTGGGAGCAGACCGAATTGTTGCAAATGGAGACACTGCTAATAAAATAGGAACTTATACTTTAGCTTTGCTAGCTCGTGAATTTAAAATACCTTTTTATGTTGTTGCACCAAGTACTAGCATTGATTTAAGTTTATCTTCAGGAGCGGAAATTGAAATTGAACAAAGAGAATCATCTGAGCTAACTGAATTTAATGGCTTGAAAATTGCTCCGTCTGGAATTGAGGTTTTTAATCCAAGCTTTGATATTACACCGGGTAATTTAATTACTGCTTTCATCACTGAAAAAGGCATTTTAAATATTGAAAAACTCAAAAATATTTTATAAATTTAACTTAGCAAAAAAGTTTCGGGTAAAACCAATTTGAGAATGCCAATAGAATTACATGAAAAAATTAATTCAATTTCTAAAATACAGGGAATTAGCCAAAATGATTTGATTATAAAAGCTGTGGAATTGGCTACTAGTCAAATACTTAGTTGAATTATAAGGCCGTTTTAAATATTGAAAAGCTTAAAAATATTGGCTTAAATTAACTTAGTACTTATCAACTATTTAATGTATTTATGAATTAATAGGATAGAGAAGGGAATACAAAATTTTAAAAGGAGAGATTCCTTTAATAGGTAGAAATCACAATAAAAAATGAGTACACAACAAAAACAAAAAATAAATAAAGAAACAAATAAAAAGTCAATCTCTAATTATTTAGAAAAAATCACAAATAACTTAAATGCGAATTCTAATTTGAAAAAAGCTATTTCTGAAATAAATTCTTTGATTAAAGCGGCTGATTCTTTAAAAAATGAATATGAGATTTATGTAGTTGATCAAAATAATTCGGCTTCTCAAAAATTAGCTTTGCAAGTTTGTCCTTCTGCTAAACAAAATAATAATATTCAAAAAGCAGCAGTTCAATCTAAGGCACAACCTAAAGCAGTACAAAAAAAATCTAATGAAAAAAATCAAGCTGCTCAAAATAATAATTCAAAGCCAAAAGCTCAAAATAATTCTTCTAAACAGTTGAGTCAAGCTTCTAAGCCAAAAAATCAGGCTTCTAAATCAATTAATCAACCAAAAAATAATGCTAAAAAGCCTTTGGTTTCAGCTTTGAAAAAAGCCGCCTCTCAATTGGCTAATTTATCTACAAAACAAAAAGAACAACAAAAGCAAAAACAAAATAATAAATCAGTTAATCCAATCTCAAACTCAAACTCCAATTTAAAACAACAGCCAAAGCAAAATAATCCAAAAGCTCTTTTGTTAGGTAAATCGCTTAAAAATAAAATAGCTAATAAAGCTTCAGTTAATTCAGTCAATCAAAAAAATAATAATAAAGTCAAAGCCAAAAAATAAAACAAATTAAATAAATAAGTTTAAAAAGCTCTTTTCCTTTTTTATTTCAATATAGAAGAGAGGAGGGCTTTTTTCTTTTGAGGGATTTTTCTAAAGACAAATGAATTGATCGTGGCATATAGAAGTTATATAAATTTTTATTAATTATTTGAAAAACATAAATGGCTAGCCTCAAAAAAACTAAGATTAAAGAAGACTTGACCGAACATATTATCGAAGATATTGTCTTGGACGAACAGGAATTGATTGCCGAAGAAATTAGCTTAGAAGAAATTGAAAATATTGAGAAATACACGGCTTTAGATGATTCAGTACAACTTTATTTAAAAACAATTGGCAAAATACAGCTTTTAACCGCAGAGGAAGAAGTAAAATTAGCTAAAGAAATAGCTTCTGATGATATTGTAATTTCTCGAAAGTCTTATAATCGTTTAATACAGGCTAATTTGCGTTTAGTTGTTTCAATTGCCAAAAAATATTCATCCTATTCAATACCATTACTCGACCTAATCCAAGAAGGAAATACGGGCTTAATGAGAGCTGCCCATAAATATGATTATTCACTTGGTTATCGGTTTTCGACATATGCAAGTTGGTGGATAAAACAGGCTATTACTCGCTGCTTAAATGAAAAACAAAAAGCTATTCGGATTCCAGTTCATATTTTAGACCAAATTAATAAGTTGAAGCGAATGGTCGATAAATTAACCACTGAATTTGGTCGCCCGCCCACCGAAAAAGAAATCTCTCAATCAATAGACTTTTCCTTGCAAGAAGTTAGCCGCTGGAAAGACATGGAATCTGAACTTGTTTCATTGGAAGCACCGTTAAATACAGGAAGTGAAGGTTCTTTGAGTGATATTATTTCAGACTCAGAAGAAAAAACACCAGAACATGAATTACAGAAAAAATCTTTAAGACATGAATTAAGCAAGCTTTTAAGTGTTTTGGAAGGAGAAGAAAAACAAATTATTGAGCTGAGATTTGCTTTCAACTCAGAAGATCGTTTTTATTCAATTGAAGAAACTAGCCAGAAATTAAATATTACCCGTGATCGAATTCGTAAAATTGAATTTAAAGCTTTGCGAAAATTAAAAAATATTATGAATGAAAGCCTTAAAGATTATCTTTTTTGATTAATTGCCTTTTCGCATTAAAACTACTTGAATAGTGCGTAAAATTATTTCAAATTCAAGCCATAAAGATAAATGTCTTATATAAAATAAATCGTATTCCAGTTTTTTTAATGAGTCAGACGGAGTAGCCAAAGGTTCATTAACTTGTGCCCAACCGCTTAGCCCCGGTCTGACTGAATGACGCAAATCATAAAATGGAATTTCTTTTTGTAATTGACTTGTAAATTCTGGTCTTTCTGGGCGTGGACCAATTAAACTCATATCTCCTTTTAAAATATTAATCAATTGTGGTAATTCGTCTAATCGAGTGGCTCTTAAAATTTTGCCAATTGGAGTTATGCGTGGATCTCTCGAAATTGTCCATTGAATGCCATCTTTTTCCGAATTAGCAAACATAGAACGCAATTTATAAATTGTAAAAACTTTCCCGTTTAATCCAATTCTTGCTTGAGTATAAAAAATGGAATCTTTTGACATGATTTTCATAATTAAAACCACGCAGAGCATAATTGGCAAAGTTAAAATGCCTAAAATTAAAGCACTCAAAATGTCAAAAATTCTTTTTGCTCTCAGCAAAGCCTGATTAGTAATATCATTAAAAACTTGTGAATTTAAAAACCAATGCCCGGGTAAATTCAATATAGGAACTCGAAAGTTAATTTGCTCAAAGAAGTTGGCGGCCTCTATAACTTTTATGCCATGAAACTTTAATTCAATTAATTCATAAACCAATAGATCTTTAATATTTTCTTCTGAATAAGAATCAATAATAATAATTTCAATATTTTCTTCTTTAATAAAGTCTTTCAATAAATGATCTGAAGGTTCAAAAATTAAAAATTCATATTGTTTATTATAAGTATTTTCTTCTTTGAGTAATGAAATTAAAGGTCCATGATTTAGGAATAAACATTTAATTGGTTTGACCAAAGCCAAATATTTAGCCGAAAAGATTTGTATTAAAATTAAACGATTCAGTAAAAAAAATATAAAATATAAAAAATAAGCCAAACCCAAAACATCTCGTCCTAAAGAGAATTTGGTTAAATAACAAAATATGGCAATTCCGCTAAATAAAACTATATTTGCAATTAAGAGAGCGGAAAATTTCAGGCTTAAATCCTTGATTCGAGAAGGTAAATGATAAAGATTAGAAATATAAAAAACACTAAATAAAAAACAAATTAAAAAAATTAAAAATAAACTATATAAATTTAAGCTCTCATTCGGTAAAATTCCATAATGTTTATATTCAAAAATAAAATTTGAAATTAAAAGCGAAAAAATTAAAAAAGCATAATCAATTAAAAACAAAACTATTTTCTGTTTCCTGATTAAAAGACCATTTATCAAAGAGAGTAAATACATTAAATATTTTTTATATACAAAACTTATTTATTACTATAAATTTTAATGTGTAATAAATGTTTGTTAAATACTTATAAGGTAAATTTTCATGAAAAAGTCTCTTTTATTTATTTTTGGCTTAGTTTTAATTACTGGTTTTCAAATCAGTTCGGTTGAAGCCAGAACTTGGTGCTGTCCTCCCAAAGACAAATGTGCTCCAAAGCCTGATAAATGTTCACCACAAGCTAAATGTGAACCAAAAGATAAATGCGGTGCTTGTCCAGACGGAACCACTGAAACCAATAAATGGTGGAGAATTTAAGCTTTAATTTTCGGCTTCTTTAAAATTCAGGTGCAAAGTTCTTTATTTTAATGTAAAGTTTTGCACCTTTTTTATAGTTATAAATTAGATAAATTATTTAAAGCCTCTTTCATTTCAATCAAATTGGTAGTAGCTGCTCCAGCCTTACGGACTACAATACTGGCCGCTAAATTACCTAATAATACAGATGTCTGCAAGTCAATTCCACAAGCCAAAGCTACCGAAATGCAAGCTGAAACAGTATCTCCAGCACCAGTAACATCAAAAACCTCGGCTTTATTGAAAGCTGTTAATAAATAAGGTTTACTTTCAGGCTGATTATTAATTAAAAGCATTCCTTCAGAGCCTCGAGTAATTAAAAAATTAGTTTTATCACCAAGCAAATCAGCTAAATTATTTTTCAAGAATTCTATTTCTTTATCGGTTTCACATTGTAGATTTTCGGTTAATTTTAATTCTTTTTCGGTGTCTGGCTGATTAGGAGTAATTAAATAAACGCCTTTAAAACGAGTAAAATCTCCGCTTGGATCAGCCACAATTAATCTTTGAGAACTTTGAGAATTAATTAAATCAGCTAATAAATCTTTATTTAAAACTCCCAAAGCATAGTCTGACAGTAAAACTAAATTATCTTTTTCTTTTAAATTAGCTTCAATTAAATTTAATAATTCTTTATTTTCGTCTTTTGTTAAAGCTCTGGTATTTTGGTGATCAAGCCTTAAAACCTGCTGAGTGGAAAAATTACCGCTTTTTAATAAGCTAGAAGCCGTATTAGTCGCTAAAATGCGTGTTTTTAAAGTTGTTGGTTTATTAGTTAATTTTAATGAACATAAATTAATATTATTTTCCTCGCAGATTTGGCTCATTCGCTCATATGCTTGATCATTGCCAGTTATACCAATTAAATTAACTTCAGCTCCGAGCTTAGCGGCATTAATAGCGGCATTGGCGGCACCACCCAGTCGGTAATAATTTTCTTTATATTCTAAAATTAAAACTGGTGCTTCACGAGAAATCCGCTCTGGATAACCAATTATATATTCATCTAAAATTAAATCACCAATAACCGTAATTTTGGGCTTATGCTTTTTAATTCGCTCTAAGGCTGATTGTATTTCCGCTTTCATTAGTATTTTTCTTAATGGATAGCTAAACCAAGCAAGCCTAGTCCTACTTCTAGCTCTGTTTCAAGTAAGAAAAAACGAAGCCAAGAATTACCATAATAAGGAGTTGTTGTTGCTTGTGGAATTAAACTCGTAAATCTATGATTTGAAAAGTCAGTCCCTTCTTTAGTAAAGGGCTCATTGTTTTTTGGATTTAAAACTTGAATTTCACCTTCAGGATTTGCATTT
This sequence comes from Candidatus Caenarcanales bacterium, assembly GCA_947489925.1. GTDB lineage: Bacteria > Cyanobacteriota > Vampirovibrionia > Caenarcaniphilales > Caenarcanaceae > JAAFJH01. The sequence continues at coordinate 7,596 of CANLFK010000019.1, read as the reverse complement.
ACTAAAACTTTTAAAACTAAATGAGGATTATTTGATTCATAATCTGGAATATCTGTATTTTTATGATTTAGTGTTAGGTTCTCAAGTTCTTCTTGAATTTTCAGTTTTGTTCTTTTGTTTGCTACTCTAAATAATTTACCTGTATCCCAAGTTTCTGTTGATGACTCAGTAAGTTCTGCAGAGCCTAAAGAAAATAAATCTTTTAAATTTACCGCCGCCATTTGAATATCTGAATATTTCAAACCATCAATATAATGATCTCCATCTTCGGATACAAAATGTGTTTCTTTAATGTTTCCATTTGTATGATCAATGCCTAAAGTAGCTAACAAAGTTTTTATTTTATTTTTAGAATTTTCAGAAATATCTGGTCTCTTTAATAATTCTTGGCAAAGTTTATAAATTTCGTGGCGTGGTTTAATACTATTTTCTAAATGAAGATTATTTGGGCTTGTATATTTTTCAATATGAGATTTAATTGCGTTTCCGATTTTTCTGTTTTCAAATCCGATTTTTCTGTTTTCAAAGTGTCTCGCACCCAAGAATATTCCACTTGCAACACCAGCAGTTGCTAAAGTCAATCCTAAAAGCCTTACCCAAGGTGGCACAGGTTTATTAGCGTCAGCATCAACATATATAACTGTAGGTGCATTATTTGGATTGACTGGAGCTGTTAATTGAGTGGTGTTTGCTGGAAGATTAGGATTTGCAGGATTGTTTGCAAAAGAAGGACTTGCCACTGAATTAGGAGCTGAATTAATTATATTTGCTTGTTTTGAAGCTAAAACTTTCATGATTTATAAACAGCTTTATTAATTTAAAGTTAAAAGTCTATAGTATCACAGAATTTGAGCAATTTAGGACTTAGCAATCAATTAGTTTTCATTATATTGGAATTTATTTGTATATAAAATGTGGATAAAAGTAAATTTAAAAATTTTACACAGCCAAAAATAATTTTTTTAATCTTTCTAGGAAAGAGCTACCGAGATTATTTAGTGAAAAAAGTTGAAAAATAAAAAAGATTTTCAGAAAGTGATTGACTTTTATTTGAAAATTGATTACTATCTTACCTGTTGAAATTTCAAATCAACCAGAAAACTGAAAGCTGCGTATTAAAGAAAATAATATTGTAAAATGTTTGAAAGCCTAGTCAAAAAGTCTTTTAATATTTTGGATACTTATCAATAAGTTGTAAGCTACTAAGAGCGCATAGTGAATACCTAGGCGACAACAGCCGATGAAGGACGTAATAAGTTGCGAAAAGCTGCGGGGAGTTGCTAATAATCGTCGATCCGCAGATGTCCGAATGGGGAAACCCGTCTGAAGTAATTTTCAGTCACCGTATACTGAATAAATAGGTATACGGAGGGAACCTGGCGAACTGAAACATCTTAGTAACCAGAGGAAAAGAAATCGAATGAGATTCCGTTAGTAGCGGCGAGCGAAAGCGGAACAGCCCAAACCAAGGACTTGTTCTTTGGGGTTATAGGATCACAATATGGTATTGAAAAGTTTAGTTGAATAGCATGGGAAAGCTAACTCAAGAAGGTGACAGTCCTGTAAACAAAAAGCTTTTCAAACTTAGTGACACCTGAGTAGCATGGGACACGTGAAACCCTGTGTGAAGTTGCGGGAACCATCCCGTAAGGCTAAATACTGTTGGCGACCGATAGTGAACTAGTACAGTGATGGAAAGGTGAAAAGAACCCCGGGAGGGGAGTGAAATAGAGCATGAAACTGTGCGCTTACAAGCTGTCAAAGCCCCATATGAGGGTGATGGCATTCCTGTTGAAGAATGAGCCGGCGAGTTATATTCAGTGGCAAGGTTAAGTCGTTCATAGACGGAGCCGTAGGGAAACCGAGTGCGAATAGTGCGTTTAGTCGCTGGGTATAGACCCGAACCCGCGTGATCTAACCATGGCCAGGTTGAAGCTTGAGTAAAATTAAGTGGAGGACCGAACCGACTAAAGTTGAAAATTTAGCGGATGAGTTGTGGTTAGGGGTGAAATGCCAATCGAACGCGGAGCTAGCTGGTTCTCCCCGAAATGTATTGAGGTACAGCGTCAGGCAAAAGTTTGCTGGAGGTAGAGCACTATTTCGGTGCGGGCGGAGAAATCTGTACCAAATCGAGTTAAACTCCGAATACCAGTGTAATGTTTCCTGGCTAGTGAGGCAGTGGGGGATAAGCTTCATTGCCAAGAGGGAAAGAGCCCAGACCATCAGTTAAGGTCCCCAAGTTATAACTAAGTGGATAAGGAGGTGGAGTTGCTTAGACAACCAAGAGGTTTGCTTAGAAGCAGCCATCCTTTAAAGAGTGCGTAATAGCTCACTGGTCGAGCGACTCTGCGCCAAGAATTCACGGGACTATGTTATACACCGAAGCTATGGCATTAATAAAATAATGGGTAGGGGAGCGTTCTGTTGTAGAGTGAAGCGATACCGCGAGGAGTCGTGGACGAAACAGAAGTGAGAATGTCGGCATGAGTAGCGAAAACATTGGTGAGAATCCAATGCACCGAAAATCTAAGGTTTCCTATGGCAGGTTCGTCCGCGTAGGGTAAGTCGGGACCTAAGGCGAGGCCGAAAGGCGTAGTCGATGGACAGCAGTTTAATATTACTGCACTGGCGAAGACCGTTTGAGTATAGTCGTGACGCAGGAAGTTATTTACTGAGAATTATTGGATTTTCTTCCAAGCGTGTAGATAGTTCTTATAGGCAAATCCGTAAGAATGTTTAATTGAGGCGTGATGGGGAGCAACTACGGTTGCAACAGTAAAAACACTAAGCTGCCAAGAAAAGCGGCGATACGAGGTCGTAGTCACCCGTACCGTAAACCGACACAGGTGGATAGGTAGAGAATACCAAGGTGCGCGAGATAACTCTCTCTAAGGAACTCGGCAAAATAACTCCGTAACTTCGGGAGAAGGAGTGCCTCTTTTTGTTATTAGGATTCGCTCCTAAGAAGCATGAAGAGGTTGCAAAAAATAGTCCCAGGCGACTGTTTAACAAAAACACAGGTTCCTGCTAACTCGAAAGAGGATGTATAGGAGCTGACGCCTGCCCAGTGCTGGAAGGTCACAGAAGTTGGTTAGGAGCAATCCGAAGCTAGCGACTTAAGCCCCAGTGAACGGCGGCCGTAACTATAACGGTCCTAAGGTAGCGAAATTCCTTGTCAGGTAAGTTCTGACCCGCATGAATGGCGTAACGATCTGGGAACTGTCTCAGAGAGAGACTCGGCGAAATTGACATGTCTGTGAAGATGCGGACTAGGCGTGCCAGGACAGAAAGACCCTATTGAGCTTTACTGTAGGCTGGAATTGGGCGCGGATTCAAGATGCGCAGGATAGGTGGGAGTCTTTGAAGCTTTACTTTCGGGTAAGGCAGAGACAACGGTGAGATACCACTCTTCTTGAAGCTGCGTTCTAACTTTGTCCATGAATCTGGATAAAAGACAGTTCCTGTTGGGCAGTTTGACTGGGGCGGTCGCCTCCCAAAGAGTAACGGAGGCGCGCAAAGGTTCCCTCAGGCTGTTTGGAAATCAGCTGTTGAGTGCAAAAGCATAAGGGAGCTTGACTGTGAGAGAGACATCTCGAACAGGTGCGAAAGCAGGCTTTAGTGATCCGACGGTTCCGCATGGAAAGGCCGTCGCTCATCGGATAAAAGTTACCATAGGGATAACAGGCTAGTCTTCTCCGAGAGTCCATATCGACGAGAAGGTTCGGCACCTCGATGTCGGCTCATCGCATCCTGGGGCGGTAGTACGTCCCAAGGGTTTGGCTGTTCGCCAATTAAAGCGGTACGTGAGCTGGGTTCAGAACGTCGTGAGACAGTTCGGTCCATATCCGGCACGCCCGAAAGAGATTTGAGAGGATTCTTCCTTAGTACGAGAGGACCGGGAAGGACTCACCGCTAGTGTACCAGTTGTTCTGCCAAGAGCAAACGCTGGGTAGCCAAGTGAGGAGTGGATAAACGCTGAAAGCATATAAGCGTGAAGCCCACCTCAAGATAAGATCTCTCACTGAGTTAATCAGGTAAGATCACAGGTAGATTACCTGTTTGATAGGCTACAAGTGTAAGTACAGTAATGTATTCAGCTGAGTAGTACTAATTGATCGAGGGCTTACTTCTTATTATAAGTATCGAATATTATTTTCTATACGCTTCATATACGCAGCTTTCAGTTTTCCTTTTTAGTTTACTTTCTCTCATTTGTTAGAGAGTAATCTAAATCAATAAGATATTAAGAATGTTTTAATCTCTATCACCAAGGTTTTGGTGTTTTTTAAGTGTTTTAATTCTTAATATAAGTGATTTTTATAATGTCTAGAAATTTGTCTTTAAGTTAAAACTATCATTCCTGAGAATTCTTTCGAGGGCAGTAATTTAGAGTTGAATTTATCAAAGAGAAGCATTAATCATTTCAATATTGAAAGTATAAGCCTTTCAGTCGTCAGTACAATATAATCCTGTATTAATATGTGAAGCTTTGTGGCAGAGAAATTTAATAATTGTCCTTCTCTGATCTCTGCTTCCAAGGAAAATTTTACATCTTTGTTATAATGACTTGATACAAATAACACAAACTAATGCTCTGGCACTGTTCTGACCAAAAAACTTATCTTAACCGATTAAAAGGGTAATGAAATAATCGATGATTTTTAAAGAATTAAAGCCAAAACAGGCATTAAATAAAGCTTTTTTTAAAATAAAACCGAATAGAGATGAAATTGAAGGTTTCAAGACAAATCTTATCCAGCTACTCGACAGGATAAATGATACCGAAAGTGAAGAGTTTCATAAAAATCTTGTCAGCGACTTTTTAAAGAAAACATATTATGACCCAAGCCATTTTATAAATACCAAAGGGCGAAATGACCTTGTTATTCACAATGGAAATAATGCAAGCAGTTCAGTTGGAGTAATTATTGAAGCCAAAAAAATAACAAATAAAGCTGAAATGATTACTACCGAAAAGTTAAATAAAAAAGCTTTTCAGGAATTAGTTTTATATTATTTAAGAGAAAGAATTACACACAAAAATCTTGAAATAAAGCATTTGGTGGTAACAAATATTAATGAATGGTTTATTTTTGATGCTGTTTTATTTGATAGACTTTTTGCTCAAAATAAAAACCTTGTAAAACAATTCACTGACTTTGAAGGCGGGCGTTTGGCTGGCACCAAAACAGATTTTTTCTATAAGCAAATTGCAGAACCTTTTATTGCTGACATTAAAACTGAAATTGAGTTTACTTACTTCGATTTAGAAGAATATCAAAAGCCACTTCGTAATGCTGATAAATCTGATGATAATAAACTTATTGCTTTATTCAAACTTCTTTCAGCCGAGCATCTCTTAAAACTTCCATTTGCTAATGACAGCAATAGCCTTGACAAAAGTTTTTACAGCGAGTTATTACACATTATCGGTTTGACAGAAACCAAAGAAGGAAGCAAAAAATTAATTGAACGAAACAAAGAAGGCGAAAGAAATTCGGGAAGCATTCTTGAAGATGCGATCATTCAGCTTGACAGCTTAGACAAACTCAACCGATTAGACGAACCAAGCCAATTCGGAAACACTCAATCAGAAAGACTTTTTAATGTTGCTCTTGAATTGAGTATTACTTGGATAAATAGAATTTTGTTTCTCAAATTATTAGAAGCTCAACTCATTACTTATCACAAAGGCGACAAATCTTATGCGTTTTTAAGTTTAGATAAAATCAAGAATTATGACGATCTGAACAGTTTGTTTTTTCAAGTCTTGGCTCGCAAGTATGATGATAGAAACCAAGATGTAAAAAAAGGCATTTGAAAAAGTACCATACTTAAATAGTTCGCTCTTTGAACCAACAGAAATTGAACAAGTAACTTTATTCATCAGCAATTTGAAAGATGATAAAACCATTCCAGTTATTTCATCAACCGTTCTCAAAAATTATCAAGGCAAAAAACGCACAGGAAATTTAAATACCCTTGAATATTTATTTGACTTCTTAAACGCTTATGACTTTGCTAGTGAAGGTTCAGAAGAAATTCAAGAAGATAATAAAACGCTGATTAATGCTTCCGTTCTTGGTTTAATCTTTGAGAAAATAAATGGCTACAAAGACGGTTCATTCTTTACTCCCGGTTTCATCACTATGTATATGTGTCGTGAAACTATTCGCAAATCAGTAGTTCAGAAATTCAATGAAATAAAAAAATGGAATTGCTCAAGCCTTGAAGAACTTTATGACAAAATTGAAGACCGAAAAGAAGCCAATGAAATTGTAAACAGTATTAAAATTTGTGATCCAGCGGTAGGTTCTGGACACTTTTTGGTTTCGGCACTAAATGAAATGATTGCTGTGAAAAACGATTTGAAAATATTGCAAGACCGCACAGGAAAGCGACTGAAAGAATATCAAGTTGAAGTTGTAAATGATGAATTGATTGTAACAGATGAAGAAGGCGAACTTTTTGAATATAACCCGACAAACAAGGAAAGTCAGAGAATACAAGAGAGCCTATTTCATGAAAAGCAAACTATTATTGAAAATTGCCTTTTTGGTGTAGATATTAATTCTAATTCGGTGAAAATATGCCAATTGCGTTTGTGGATTGAACTATTAAAAAACGCTTACTATAAGACCTCACCTCCGCCCTCTCCAACGGAAAGAGAGTTAGAAACACTACCAAACATTGATATAAACATTAAACAAGGTAATTCGCTGATTAGTAGATATTCTTTGAATGCAGATTTAAATAGTATTTTAAAAAGTAGAAATATTTCAATCGAAGAGTATAAAAAAGCAGTACAAACTTATCAAAATGCTGAAAATAAAGAACAAAAAAGAGAAGTAAAAAAGTTTATTGAAAGTATTAGGACAAATTTTAAACAAGAATTACTTTTTAATCATCCAGTCAAAGCAAAAGTAAATAATCTTGAAGGTGAATTAGATAAATTTCAAAACCAAATTTCTTTAGATTTAGGTACTGAAAGTGAAAAACAGAAAAAAGAGAGTATAAAAAAACAAGAACAATTAAAAAAAGAAATTATAAAAGCAAAAGAAGAACTTGAAAATTTAGAGAATAATATAATATTTGAAAATGCTTTTGAATGGCGTTTTGAATTTCCTGAAGTGCTTGATGAGAGCGGTAATTTTATTGGCTTTGATGTAGTAATTGGTAATCCGCCTTATATCAGACAGGAAGAAATTAAAGATATAAAACTATACTTAAAAAACAATTATGCCGTTTTTAATAGTATTGCTGATATTTATACTTACTTTATTGAAAGAGCGAATTCAGTTTTAAATACTAGTGGTCATTTTGTTTTCATTATTTCAAATAAGTTTGCTAGAGCCAACTATGGAGAGAGCTTAAGAAATTACTTGTTGAAAAATACTCAATTAAATAGTTTTATTGATTTTAGTGGAATACCAATATTTGATAATGCAACGGTTGATGCGGCAATTTTGAGCTTTAGGAAAATCACCCCCCAACCCCCTGAAAGCTCAAACCCCCTACCAAACAAGGATTTTGCATGAGTTAAAGTAGAGAAAATAATTTAGGAATATCATGAGAATACATATCTTTAAAAGAGGA
>CANLFK010000018.1 GCA_947489925.1 Candidatus Caenarcanales bacterium | reverse complement strand
CATATTTCATCTTTCTCACTTCCCAATGTGCAGGAATATCGCCTAACCATTCAATACCGCTGGGCTTCATTTTGGCTTTAGGGTTTAAACCTTTGGTAACGGCATCGTTTATTATTCCTGCCTTTTGTTCGTTCAATATTTTTATCAATTGCTTTTTCTTGGCAATAAAGCGGTCAATTTTGGCGGTTTTGTAGTCGAGGAAATTGGCAATGGTGGTTTGTTCGGATTTGTTTATAGGGGCAAACATTGCTAAATCATTTACCTTCCCAATTTTTAGATTAATTCTAGTAAAACCTCTTGCCTGAATACTTAATCTTTTTCTATTTACATCGGCAAGAAAAAGATAATTTAAAAATTTAGGGTAAAAATTTTCATCTGTAATTCTAAAACCTTTGCAAAAACTATTTAGGTATAAACCTTCAATTTCATCATTTAATAAAGACGTTTTCCCAATATCTTCAAAATTTTCCGAACTCATCAAAAACAACAAATCGTTTTTTATAACTAAATTTTGTTTTTCATTTTCTAATATTTTTACAAAAGCTAATTTACGTTTATCAATAATAAAATTATTAGCGATATTAGTAAATGGAATGTATGGTGAAATATTGACTTCATTTTCTATCTTAAAATCATCACCACTTTTTCCAGATAATCCTCCAAATAAATATCCGATGGTTTTTGGTTTAAATTCAGACCAATGTTCCGGAATATCACCGAGCCAAGCAATGCCAGAGGGTTTATATTTTGGGTAGGGTTTTATGTTATTCATTTGAGTTGTTGTTCAGTAAGTTAAATAGTTTTTGGCTAATGGTTTCGGCAGAAGGCAGAAGTGCTTTGTAGGCTTCTGGCAAAGTGCTGGCAGTGTGGTAAGTAGCTACGCCTATCGGCAAGTTAGCTGTTTTTAAAGAATATTCTACTACCGTTCGTTTTTTTGTTTTGCAAATAATAATACCAATGCTTGGGTTTTCGTGAGGGAGTTTTACGGTGTCATTGAGTACGGTGAGGTAAAACTCCATTTTGCCTTTATGTTCGGGGGCAAATTCTCCAATTTTCAGATCAATAGCTACCAAACATTGCAAACTACGGTGGTACAAAAGTAGGTCTATTTTATATTCGTTGCCTTCTACATATAGTTTGTATTGGTTGCCTACAAAAGTGAAATTACTGCCCATTTCCAACAAAAAGTGTCGTATATTTTTGATTAAAGCCTGTTCCAATTCATATTCGGAATGTTGGTCGGAGAGTTCCAAAAAATCAAAAGTATAATGGTCTTTTACGGCTAAATAGGCTTGTTTTTTTATCTTTTCGGGCAGTGCTTCCTCAAAATTGGTTTGATTCAAAAGATACTTTTCGTAGGTTTTGTTTTCTACTTGGTGTATCAATATGTCTTTTGTCCAGCCAAATTTTTTGGTTGCCAAAATATAAAATTGGCGTTGTTGGCTGTCTTTGCATTTTGATAAAATGACAATATGTTTAGACCAACTAATTTCTCCAACCAATGGTTGGAGATTTTCTTGACTTTGATATTCGTTATAAAACTGAACCATATACCAAAGGTTAGTAGTAGAAAATCCGCCCATATTCGGAAACTCATTTTGCAGTTCTTTGGATAAAGTAGGCACAATGCTTTTTCCCCAGCCTAAGGTCTGTTTTTCGGAAATGGATTTTCCTAATTCCCAATAAAGGTTAATCAGTTGGGTGTTCACCGCTTTTAAGGCTTCGTATTGTGCATACCTTACTTTCTCCATTACTTCGGCAATAAATTGTGTTTGTAATAGTTCGATGTTTTTCATAATTAACCTATCTCCTATTCAAGTTTATTACTCAATAATTTCTTTTAGCAAACCATCGGTTTCTTGTTCTAATTTCAAAATATCGGCAGCAATTTCGCTCAAAGGTCGCAAGCCTTCATATTTGTAGAAATATTTATTAAAGGCAATTTCATAACCTACTTTCATTTTGGTTTTGTCATACCAAGCATTAGGAGCAAAAGGCAAAACTTCTCTCTCAAAATAAGTATCAATATTTTCTTTCATCGGTACATTCTCAATATCTTTTAGGCTGCTATCGCTTTTGGGTTTTCCTTTTCCGTCTAAAACAATGTTGCCGTCTTCGTCTTTTTCGGGTTGATGTACGCTTATTTGATAAGAGCCAAAATCTTGATTATCAAAAATTTTGCTGTACTCATTTTCTTCAAAAGCAAAATACATTTCTTGTATGACTTCAATGTGTTGGTTGGTTAATTCATTGCGTTTGCTACCAAGGCTTTTACGCATTTTTTGGAAAAACTCATTAGACGAAGCATTAATAAGTTGTACTTTACCTTTGCGTTTTTCTTCTTTTACATTGCTAATAAACCAAACATAAGTGGCTATTCCTGTATTATAAAAAATGTCGTTGGGCAATTGTACAATACATTCCAATAAGTCATTTTCAATAATGTATTGGCGTATGCCACTTTCGCCACTTCCTGCATCGCCTGTAAAGAGAGCTGAACCATTATGAACTGAAGCAATGCGACTCCCACCGTCTTTTGGGTCTTTCATTTTTGAAAGCATGTGAAGCATAAACATTAATTGTCCGTCATTACTTCTGCTGGTCAAGCAAGTTTCTTCCAGTTCGCCTTTAAAGTTTTTGATTTTGAGATTAAAGCGTTTATCAACGATGCTTACTTTTTTTTCGCTCCCCACATTTAAGTTATCAATATCTTGCTTCCAGCTTGTGCCATAAGGTGGATTGGTAAGCATAAAGTTGAATTTTAAATCAGGGTCAAAACCGTATTCGCTCAAAGTAGAACCAAATTTTATTTTGTCGGGGTCTTCACCTTTCAATAACATATCAGATTTACAAACAGCATACATTTCGCCTGTGTTCTCTTGTCCGTATAAGTGGAAAGTAGCTTTTGATTTTATTTCTCCTTCGGGATTTGTTGCAAACAGTTTTGATTGCGTAAGCATTGCACCTGAACCCGCACAAGGGTCGTACACTAAAAAAGTCCCTTTTTGAATTTTGTCTTTTACTGGCAGATAAACCAAATGCGTCATCAACTCAATAATTTCTCTTGGCGTAAAATGTCGCCCTGCTGCTGCATTTGTTTTCTCGTTAAACCTGCGTATCAAGTCTTCAAACATATAGCCCATCGCCATTGGCGATATTTTGTCGGGGCTTAATTCAACTTTTGGGTTGCAAAATTTTTCAAGGAGTGAAAAGGTTATACCTGTACTTTCAAAAGTTTCTAATTGGTTTCTAAATTTAAACTTGCTGATAATATCTTGCACATTTTCAGAAAAGCCATTGAGATAATCTAAAAAGTTAGTGTCAATATTTTTAGGGTCTGCCAACAGTTTTTTCATTGTAAACTCTGAAGTGTTGTAAAATGCCAGACCAGTTCCGTGTTGTTCGCTTGTGAGTAGTCCCGATAAGTTGTCTATTTTCCCTTTAAACTCCTCGTGGGTTTTCAGCACTTTGTCTTTGGTGGTTTCGAGTGCCAAGTCCAACCGCCTCAAAACTGTCATTGGAAGTATTACATCTTGATACTGATTTTCAAGAAACTTGTTAATCAATACATCGTCTGCAACTGTCCAGATGAAGTTAATGATGGGTTGAAGTGATTGGGTATTTAAACTCATATTTTATTTTGTCCTTTTAAAGCTTCGGCTCTTGTGTCTCGGCTTACAGCTCTTTTAATTTTGCGAAGGGTTGACATTTTGTTCACTGTTTTTCTATCGGTTTATGTTAGCACTTTCGGTCGTCTTACTACGCTTGCACCTAACTAGTATTCATACGAACATTTTAATTTTAAACATGTTCTAAACCGAACAAATGATTCTCTTTAGCTTAAGATTGCTTCTATTTCCAGTTAGTTTGGTTAAATGAAAGGCTATTATATTATAATTTAGCCAACTACTAAAGTTATGAGATTAGTTTATGCAAGGCTGAGTGAAACGATTTAAATGTTATTTAATTTTCAAAATACTTATAATAAACTACCAGAAAGTTTTTATTCAAAACAATTACCTAGTCCTGTAAAAGAGCCTAAATTATTATATTTTAATACTGATTTAGCTAACGAATTAAACTTAAATATACAAAATCAAGAAGAAGAATTAACTTTAATACTTGCAGGAAATAAGCTCTCTTATGGTTCAGAACCAATTGCACAAGCCTATGCTGGTCATCAATTTGGACATTTTACAATACTTGGTGATGGACGGGCTATTTTGCTAGGAGAAATTTTAGACAAAAACCAAAAAAGAAAAGACATACAATTAAAAGGCTGCGGAAAAACTGCGTTCTCTCGGGGAGGCGATGGTAGAGCTACTTTAAGTTCTGTTCTGCGTGAATATATTATTAGTGAATCGATGTATGCTCTAAATATTCCAACAACTAGGAGTTTAGCGGTAATTGGTACTGTTGATAAGGTTTTTCGGAGAGATTTATTAGCGAGTGCTGTTTTGACGAGAATAGCTGATAGCCATATTAGAGTTGGAACTTTCGAATGTTTTGAAGATACTAGTTCTCTTAAAATCTTGGCTGATTATGTGATTGAGAGGCATTATTCTCATATACAAAATACACCTAATAAATATCTTGAATTATTAGAAAATATTATTAATGCACAGGCTCAGTTAATTGCCAAATGGATGAATATTGGCTTTGTGCATGGAGTGATGAATACCGACAATATGACTATTTCTGGAGAAACTATTGATTATGGACCTTGTGCATTTATTGATGAATATAATCCAGATACGGTTTTTAGTTTTATTGACACAAATGGTAGATATTCTTTTAGTAATCAAGCGGGAATTGCACTTTGGAATTTATCGAGATTAGCCGAAAGTCTTTTACCTTTATTCGATTCAGAGCCAGCTAAAGCTCTTGAAAAAGCTAAAGAAAAACTTTATAAATTCAGCGAAAAATTTGAATTTTATTGGCTAAATGAATTCAGAAGAAAATTAGGCTTGCAAGAAGAAATTGCGGGAGATCATGATTTATGTAGATCTTTACTTGATTTGATGCACAAAAACAAAGCTGATTTTACAAATACTTTTAGAAATTTAAGCAAATTCAATAATATATTTCCCGACGGTTCTGAAACTAAAAATGCTAATTTGTGGCTAGAAACTTGGAGAGCAAGACTAAAACAAGAAAAAACAAGTTCTCAAGAACAAATAAACCTAATGAATAAACATAATCCCGTTTATATTCCTCGCAATCACCGAGTAGAACAGGCTCTCTTGGAAGCAAATCAAGGTGATTTTTCTTTATTTGACGAATTATTAGAAATTATGAAAAAGCCTTTTAGTGAAAATACTCTCTGGCAAAAATATACTGAATTACCAAGCGAAGATGAAAGAGTAAAACAAACTTTTTGTGGAACTTAATTTACTTAATGTGAGTTCGACAGATAAAAAACACAAAAAGCTTCTCAAGAATTCAAGTCTTAGCCCCCTAGGCTTACGCCATTCCCCGAAGGGGACACTCAATAAATCTGTTTGAAAATTTCTGTCTTCAAGGTCTAAATTCCCAACTCCACTCTCTAATAGCCCACTTTCAGGGGGTTGGGGGTGAAAAGACAAAATTCTTTAGCGAGAGACTTGCAATTGTGATTGCTTTAAAGTTTCGCTTCAATCGGCATTGCAGTTTGTGTTCCTCTAACTCTTATACTTTAAAATTATAAAAAGTATCTCTTTCAACCGCCTGAAAACCAGCTTTATTGATTTGATAAGTTAATTCTTCGGCATTAGACTTGCTATTAATTGTTCCTGCCGCTGAAACAACATTTTCTTCAAGCATTGTGCCACCAAAATCATTAGCTCCATAAAATAAAGCCAATTGACCAATACCAAAGCCTTGTGTAACCCATGAAGCCTGAATATTTTCAAAATTATCTAAAAATATGCGTGAAATAGCTTGAGTACGCAAATAATCTAAACCATCACCAGTTCCTTCTCCAGTTTGTAAATTAATATCTTTCGATAATGGTGTGTCTCCCGCCTGAAAAGACCAACTTATAAAAGCTCGAAAGCCATTTGTCTCATCTTGTAAATCTCTTAATCTATTCAAATGTTCTATTCTTTCGGCAAAGGTTTCAACATGCCCAAACATCATTGTTGCTGAGCCTTTAATACCTTTTTTGTGAGCCGCTTTCATAATATTTAGCCAATTTTCAGATGAGGTTTTTAAAGGACTTAATATATTTCGCACTCTCTCAACCAAAATTTCAGCTCCTCCTCCCGGTAAAGATTGCCAACCCGCTTTAATTAAACGATCTAAAGTTTCATCTAAACTAATTTGACTAATTTGCATAATATGTTCAATTTCAGATGGAGACAGAGCATGCAAAATAACTTGTGGAAATTCAGCTTTAATATAAGTAAATAATTCTTCATAATATTCAATTTTCAGCTCTGGATTATGCCCGCCTTGCAATAAAACTTGAGTTCCACCTTGGTCAATTAATTCTTGGATTTTTTCTTTGATTACTTCATAATTTAAAACATAAATCCTTTTGTCTCCGGGCCAATGAGCAAAAGCACAAAAACGACAACTGGCAGTACAAGCATTTGTATAATTTATATTTCGGTCAATAATAAAACTTACCTGTTTTGGATTATGCTTTTTTAGCCTGATTTGATGAGCGACTTGACCTAAATCTTGCAAATTGGCTTCCTTAAATAAAATCAAAGCTTCTTCTGGGCTAATTCGTTGAGAGGCGAGAGCTTTATTTAAAATTTTTTCAATAGACAAATCAGTAGTAAAGACCATAAAATATAATTATTCAGCTATTTTTTTAATTTTACACTTACAAAAGCCCTGTAAAGAATATAATTTAATATTATTGTTTTATTATTTATTTTGAGATTTTTTAATTTATGAGTGAAGATTCAAATCCAGCTTCCAAAACTGTAACTGCCAAACCAGATAACTTAAAAGTAAAATGGCAAACTGTCGGATTGAAAATAAAAGATCAATTTAAATGTTTTCCTCAGCCAAATTTAGCTAATAGTGAAACTGAATGTATTTTACTAGAAGATTCGGCTCAATTAGAGCTTTTAATGAGTTATTTGAAAGATAATTTGAAATATGAAACTCTGCTTTTAATTAATGCTATTGAATATAAAGAAGCTTTTCAGATAATTTATCAATTGCAAAGCCTAGAGCCTTATTCAATGATTTGCTTAAAAGTGAATTTAGCCAAAGAAAACCCATTAATTCAATCAATTCATAATTTATTTGCAATTGCCAATTGGTATGAAAGAGAAATTTGGGATTTACAAGGAATTAATTTTATTAATCATCCAAATCTAAAAAGGATTTTAAACCCAGACGAATGGGTCGGTTTCCCTCTTAGAAAAAATTATATTCCACCTTTAGACGCTTTAAATGGACCAATTACCGCTATTAAAATTCCAGCAAAAGCCATTAATCGTTCTGATCGCAGTCAAGCAGAATTTATAAATCAGGATTTAAACTAATTTTCCGTAAAAGTTTTTCATTATTTCAATCAATTCTAAAATTTCACTTGCTTTTAATTTATCTTGATTACCATTCAAACCTTCAATTGGTAATTCTGACTCTGAAATAGGACGAGAGCCAACAGGAGAACCACCACGGCATTCAATTGAAATTACTGGATCTTGATTTCCTTTTTGCCATTCCAAATGAATAGACATTGGTTTTGTAATTTCATGCACTGAGTCTAAATGATTAAAGATAGCTAACATCGAAGTTATTTCATTATTCTCTTCGCAGCTTAGGTCAATTTCCCTGCCACTATTTAAAATATATTTTTTGCCCCAAAAGTGTTTCTTTGTCATTTAAATTTATTGCATATCTAAGTTTCAATATTCAGCCAATATACCATCAAATGCTTTATTTAATCAAAATTACTTAAAATTGCCATTGATTCTAAATGATGCGTTTGCGGAAACATATCAATTAATCTTAAACTTTTTAATTTATAATTTGCTTCTTCCAAAAGTTTTATATCTCTTCGCTGAGTGGTCGGATTACAGCTAATATAAATTATATTTTTTGCTCTCAAATCAATTAAATCTTTTAAAGTTTTTTGGCTTAAACCAGCTCTGGGTGGATCAATAATTGCACATATATTTTTATTGTTTTCAGCTAGTCTTTGTCCCCAACCTCTTTTATAAAGGTCTATATGGTGGCTTTGATAATTATTTAAATTATTTAGTTCCGCATTCAAGCTAGCTATTTTGCAAGCAATTTCATCTGATTCAGCTCCAACAAATTTTCTAATATTGGGTAATTTAAAGGCACTATACAGTCCTAAAGCTCCAACTCCTGCAAATAAATCATAAATTACATCAAAATCAATATTTAAATTTTTAATCTCACTTACTAATAAATCCAAAAAAGCTGGCAAAATAAAAGTATTAATCTGAAAAAAGTTTTCGGCTTGATAAATTAATTCAAAGTCTAAACCAAGCTTTTGGCTTAAAGTATCCCGACCAAATAAAATTTGTAACTTTCCCCTCGGAGCAGGACGCAATAAAATACCTTTTACTTCTGGAAATTTATTTAATAATTGCTCGCTTAACTTCATTAATTCAGCTTTATTTTCTTCTTTATCATTTACCTTAAAAATAATTAAAACTTCATTACTCGAAGAACTTTGCCTAATAGTAACTGTAGACCAAAACCCTTGATCTTTTAAATCCTGATAAGCTTTCAGAGAGCTATGAGAGGTCAAATTTTGAATTTCTTGTAAAATATTCCACATTAAAGCTGGCAATAAATGACATTTTTTTATATTCAAAACCTCAAAAAATTTCCCCGCTGGATGAAAGCCTAATTCTAACAAACCAGTATCTGGATTATTGCCAAAAGTTAATTCACATTTATTTCGATAATTAAATTGTTGTGGCGAAATTAATGATTGCTCCAGTTCAATACTATAATCATAAATTTCTTTCAGAATATTTTCTTTAGTTTGAATTTGGCTTTCATAGTTTAAATGCTGAAAAACACAGCCGCCACAAAGACCGACATGCTCACAGAGAGGGTTTATTCTAATTTCTGAATTGGGTTCAATAATTTCTTCTAATTTTGCCCAATTAATACCTTTACTGCGATATTTAAAATTAGCTTTAATTAATTCATTAGGAGCAACATGAGATATTAAAAAAGTTTTATTTCCTTCACGAGCTAAACCGTGACCGCCATATACTATTTTTTCAATTTTCAAAATATGCTCTGAATCTAATAAAGTTTTATTCAATTTAAATACTATTAAACGATTTCGTCTTCAATTAAAACACCAGCCCCTTTATTAGCCAATTCCTCAAAACGAGAAGCAACATCATATGCTTTGTCTTTTATATTATTAAGTATAACTTGAGCTTTATCTTTAGCTTCATGACCTATGTCATTTAATGAGTCTTTTGTTTCTTTTAAGCTATTATTATAAGCCTTGATAACTTCATCTTGAGCTTCTTGACCACTAAAAGGAGTAGTCAAAGCAGCAGTTACTGCTCCAATAATACCACCCAAGATTAATCCGCCAATAAAATTAAATACTTGATCTTTGTTGTTACACATAATTATTTTGCCTCCTTATTAAAGTAAGATTTTACGCCAGCTTTAATACCAGCAGAAAAGGCATTAGCTGACTTACCAATTTTATCACCGAAATTTTGCCCAGAATCAACTGCTTTTTTTACTTTTCCTAATATCTCAGATA
Organism: Candidatus Caenarcanales bacterium; assembly: GCA_947489925.1. GTDB lineage: Bacteria > Cyanobacteriota > Vampirovibrionia > Caenarcaniphilales > Caenarcanaceae > JAAFJH01. The sequence continues at coordinate 10,203 of CANLFK010000018.1, read as the reverse complement.
ATTTGGTTAAGTTAGGCAAAATACCATCATTAAAAACTTTTACGGTCAAATTTAGTGAATTTAATAATTGAGCAACTTGACTAATTATTGGTATTAAACAAATTAATAAAGCAAATAAAGTTAAACTCAAAACACTTAAAGATACAATCGAAATTGTTCCCAATAATTGTAAATTCATAAATTAGGCATCCTCTTTTTTTGATTCTTGTTGATTTGTTGTAAATACTTTTTCTTTAATGGTTTTATCTGCCACTGACAAAGCTGTTTTTAATTTGTCATACTGGTGTTCACCAACTATTTTTAATTTATTGGCAGTTTCTTCGCTGACAGCTTTTAATTTCCCGTATTTTTCTTTGCCCGTTTCAATAACTAATGCCGAGGATTTTTTGTATAAATCTTTAATATCAGCCAATAATTTATTTACTTCATCTGGTAATTCATCGGCTTTAGAAAGTAATTCTTCCCGTACTTCACTACCTTTTTTGGGTGTATATAATAGAGTAAATATCGCTCCACTTACTAATCCAAGCAAGAGACCTGCTAATAGAGATTTTTCTTTGTTTTCGCCTGACATTATTTTAATTTTTGATAGTTTACTTATTTATTATTATAATCTTGTTTTTTCATATTGACTATTTTTAATTTCTTCTTAGCTTAGATAATAATCTTAGTATTTCAATATAAACCCAAACCAAAGTTACCATTAAGCCAAAAGCTCCATACCACTCCATATAATTTGGAAAAGATCCATTAGCCGAAGCTTGATCTATAAAATCAAAATCAACTAATAAATTTAAAGAAGCAATTATAGTTGTAAACACACTAAACCCAATTCCAATCAAGCCAGAATTATGAATATATGGAATTTGAATATTAAAAAAGCTTAAAGCAAAAGTGGCTAAATAAACTAAACCAATTGCGGCAGTAGCCATAAAAATAACTGATTTAAATTTTTCATCAACTTTGATTAAGCCGCTACGATATAAAAATAAACAAGAAAAAGTTACTCCAATGGTACATAAAACAGTTTGAGAAACAATACCAGGATATTTCATTTCAAAAATCAAAGACATAGCTCCCAGAAAAACGCCTTCAGCCAAACTATAAACCAAAGACAAAACGGGAGACCATTCTTTTTTGAAAGTGGTTATTAAAGCTATTGCAAAGCCAAGAATTCCACCGCCCATCACAAAAAGACCAATAAGATTTGGGTGTAATTTGCCCTGAGACCAACCATAAGCCCCAGCCAAACATACAATTAAGGTCAAAATAAAGGTTTTAATAATAGTTCCATTCAAGGTCATTGGCTTTTCAGTCAAGTCTTGCGGATTTACTTTAAATGATTTTTCGGAAAAAACTGGATTGTCGCTCATGAAACTTAAAAAATAAGTTGATTATTTAAATTATACCTAAACTAAGCTTAAAAATAATAAATTTAGGAACAACAACTTAGCTTTATTAGTTCTAAAGCTTTATGAATTTATATTTATTAATATCTTTAATTGCGGGCAATTTGTTTTTGTGTACTGTAATTTTGTTTAATTTGTTTCATTGTCAAAAGCTTGCTCAGCAATCATCCTTAGTTAAAGTCAAAATTGAAAGTAAAAAAATAGAAAAACCACAAAAACTTAATCGTTTAAAAAATATTCCAGAAAAGTCTTCAAAAGATCTTTTAAAAAAGTCTAATAAATTGGCCAATAAAGATAAAGACAAAGATAAAACTATTATTTCTAAAGTAAAGCCTAAAGAGATTCAAAAACTAAAAACCAAGCCAAGAGAGCTTAAAATTAAACTTAAACCCGAGCCAAAAACAGAATCAGGAAAGCTTGAGATTAAAACTGAAAATATCAATGAAACTAACTTAAAAGGACAAATCAGTCTAACAATAAGCAATACACACGAAAAAACTTTTAATGCAAATATTGAATCGACTGAAGCTATTAAAGATTTAACTAATCAGTATCACAAGAATTTAAGCTTAAGCAAAAAAGAAACCAAAGCTTTATTAAATACTTTACTGAAACCAAATATTAAAAACCCTTGCTTAGCTTGGCAAATTACAGGAGATGTTTTAGAAAAATGTCAAGCTAATAGTAGTATTTTGGAAGCTGGCATTTATGCTGTTAATGCAAAACTTATTCCTTGTAAAGAGCAAATCACCTACAAAAATTACAAAACTTATATTGCTTGTTATAAAGATCGTAAAGTAGTAGATAAATAAAGCACTCTCTTGACTAATGTTTAGACAATTCTGGGCTATGTTCTTCTGGCTGAGGTTTTACGCTGGAAGATTTTTCTTTCGGTTTAGCTATTAGCTTTTTATCCGATTTTCCAAAAATCAAGTTTTTACCTTCTTCATCTAAAGAAACTTTTATAATGTCAGTTTCAATAAATTCTTTAGAAAGTATTTTTTCAGCCAAAACATTTTCTAATTCTCTTTGAATTACCCTAAGCAAAGGTCTTGCTCCATCACGGGAAATCATGTCTCCACCTTCAATTTTTATGCCAATACCCGGTCTATCACTTCTTTGTGATTCAAGGCATAAAAAGTCTTTGGCTTCCGCTGAAATTTCAAAACCTAATTCTTTAGCTTCTAGTCTTTTAACCAAATTAGCCACCATTAAATCAAATACTCTAGCCAAATGTTCTTGATTGAGTCTGTGGAAAATAATGATTTCATCTACTCTATTTAAAAACTCTGGCCTGAAAGTTCTTTTCATTTCTTCCATTAATTTGCCTTGCATGCGTTTATAACGATGTTCAAGATCTGAAGAATCTTCAGCGGCAAAACCAATAGGCTTATCGTTTTCAATAGATCTGGCTCCCACATTAGTTGTCATAATAATAATTGTATTTTTAAAACTAATTACTCTGCCTTTTGAATCAGTTAAACGACCATCATCTAAAACTTGCAATAAAATATTAAATACTTCTGGGTGAGCTTTTTCTATTTCATCAAATAAAACGACAGAATAAGGTCTTCTTCTTACTCTTTCAGTCAATTCACCACCTTCACCATAACCAACATAACCTGGAGGAGAACCAACTAAACGGCTAGTTGTATGCCTTTCCATAAATTCACTCATGTCTACTCTAATAATAGCTTCTTCTGAACCGAAGAAAAAAGTCGCCAAAGACTTAGCTAATTCAGTTTTTCCGACACCAGTTGGACCAGCAAATATAAAATTACCAATTGGACGACTAGGATTTTTCAAGCCAACTCTAGCCCTTCTAATTGCACGGCTAACTGCCTTAACGGCTAAATCTTGACCAATAACTCTTTGGTGCAAAGTTTCTTCCATATGTTGCAATTTGTCAGCTTCACCTTCAGTCAGCTCACCCACTGGAATATTTGTCCAACGACCAACCACAGTAGCAATGTCTTGTTCTGTAACTACTAAAGCCATGCCTTCCTTGGAAGCTTGTTCTCTTAATTCTTTACGCATATCATCAAGCTTAGACATTAAGTCGCTTTCAGTATCTCTTAAGCTGGCGGCTTTCTCAAAGTTTTGATCTCTAACAGCTTGCTCTTTGTCTCTTCTAGCACGACCTAATTCTTTTTCAAGCTCTTTTCCTTCAGGCGGCAAACTAATAATTTTTAATCTAACAAATGAACTTGCTTCATCAATTAAATCAATGGCTTTATCTGGTAAAAAACGATCAGCAATATATCGTTCAGATAAAACAGCGGCTGCTTTTAAAGCTTCATCAGTAATAGTTAAACCATGGTGCTGTTCATATCTTTCCCTTAATCCACGCAAAATTTCAATTGTGTCATCAACCGAAGGCTCACCAATATTTACTGGCTGAAATCGTCTTTCTAGTGCGGCATCTTTTTCGATATGCTTACGATATTCTTCGAGAGTAGTTGCTCCAATACATCTTAATTCACCACGAGCCAAAACTGGTTTTAAAATATTAGCGGCATCAATAGCTCCTTCAGCTGCTCCAGCTCCTACTAAAGTATGCAATTCATCAATTACCAAAATTACATTACTAGAAGAGCGAATTTCCTCCATGATTTTTTTCAATCTTTCTTCAAATTCACCACGATATTTAGTTCCAGCCACTAGCAAACCAATGTCAAGCTGTATAATTCTTTTATCAAGCAAAAATTCAGGAACATCACCATTAATAATTCTTTGAGCCAAACCTTCAGCAATAGCAGTTTTACCAACGCCTGGTTCACCAATTAAAACTGGATTATTTTTGGTTCGTCTTCCCAAAATTTGTATAGTTCTTTCAACTTCGGTTTCCCGTCCTACCACTGGATCTAAACGACCTTCGGTGGCGGCTTGAGTTAAATTAGTGCCGAATTCATCGAGCGTTGGAGTTTTGGAACGACTATTGGAAGAAGAACCAGAAGTAGACGAACTGCTTCCGCCACCAACTCCAGTGCTAACAGTGCCACTTTCACTGAGCATTCTTAAAATATTACTGCGAATACGACCAATATCAACGCTTAAGCTTTCTAATACTTTGGCGGCGACGCCTTCTCCTTCACGGATTAAACCAAGCAAAAGATGTTCAGTGCCAATATAATTATGACCTAATTGCCTTGCTTCATCCCAAGCTAATTCTAATACTCTTTTGGCACGGGGCGTAAAAGGAATTTCAACTGCCACAAAGCCAGAACCTCGTCCAATAATTTTTTCTACCTCAACTCGAGAATCTTTTAAATTAATTCCCATCTGTTTAAGCGTTTTGGCGGCTATACCAGTACCTTCACCAATGAGACCTAATAAAATTTGTTCGGTGCCAACAAAATTATGCCCTAAGCGTCTAGCTTCTTCTTGAGCTAGCATTATTACTTTTATGGCTTTTTCGGTGAATCTTTCAAACATGCTCAACCTCTAAAAAAATGTTCACTATAGGTTTAAGTACCCATTTGCTTTAGTCTAACATTCATATATTTTTTCGGTAACTGTGATTACTATTAATAATTTAAAATAAATGTAACTGAAATACACTAATTCTTAGCTCTCAGTCTAGTTTTTAAATCTGAAAAAATTAATTTATTATATTTTAAAAAAGGGTTTTCTTTATTATATGTAAATATTTATACTTACATGAATTGACCTAGAAATTGAAGTATGTTTTTAGTCAATACCAGAGGAATAAATTAAATAAACTATATTTGGCAACATATAATAAAAAGCTCAAATTTACATTTTTTCGGGTGCATGAATAATTAATATTTCTAAACCTTTTTGCATAATTCCTTTAAAAGTTTTAATTAAAGCCAAGCGAGCCAAGCTCAAATTTTTATTGTCTGGATTTATAACTTTGCAAGCACCATAAAAACTATGAAATTTATTAGCAATATCAATTAAATAATGAGCCAAAGCACTAGGATTCAAGCTCTCAGCCGCTCTATGTACTTCATGATTAAAAAATGATAATTTCAAAATCAAATCTTTAGTACTTTGTTTTTCTCGGTCTGACAAGCTTTCGGACATAATCAAATCTAAAATTTCAGGTTTAATATTTTCTAAATCTTGTTCTTTAAATAAATCTTGGCAAGCATTACGCAAAATACTGCAAGCTCTAGCATGTGCATATTGAACATAAAAAACTGGATTTTGATCATCGGCTTTTTTGGCTAAATCTATATCAAAAGCCAATTTATTATTAATATTACTTAGTAAAAGCATAAATCTGAAGGCATCAGCTCCAACTTCATCTAAAACTTCTTCGATTGTAATTACTGAGCCATTTCGCTTAGACATTTTTACTTCAGTGCCATTCCGCAAAAGACTAACAAATTGAATAAATAAAATCTGAAATTTAGTATCATCATAACCCAAAGCTTTTAAGGCAACTTTTAAACTCAGCTCCTGACCTTGATGATCAGCTCCAAAAATATCAAGCAAATTATCAGCTCTGCCAAATTTATGAACATGGTAAGCAATATCACCAGCCAAATAAGTTGGTTTTTTATTTTCTGATTTAATTAAAACACGGTCTCTTTCATCACCTAATTCACTAGATTTGAGCCAAAGAGCATTATCTTTTTGATAAGTTAAATTTTTGCTTTCTAATAGTTTAAAGGTTTTTTCGAGGCAATTATTTTGATGTAATTCATTTTTTTCGCTAAACCAGCCATCAAATTCAACTTTAATATTTTTTAATACTTCTTTTTGTTTATTTAAAATTCGATTTTTGACAATATCAGTTAATTCTTCAAGGTTTAAATTTGGCTCTAAATCAGATAAATATGGTTGTATTAATTCAGCTGGATATTGATCTACTCCGTCAAAAGCTTGATCTGGTTTATATAAATTCCAAGCCGAAAGACCTAATTTATTAATTTGTTCACCAGCATCATTAATATAAAATTCGGTAATAATATTTTGCCCAATTGTTTTTAATAAATTAGCTAAAGAACTACCAAAAACCGCTCCACGCCCATGCCCTAAATGCAAATCACCCGTTGGATTAGCCGAAACAAATTCAATTAAAAGTTTTTGATTATTTTTGTCTGATTGTAATTTTGTAATTAAATTTTCATTTTTATTAAAATACTCTAATATCTCTCTATAAGCTTTGGGCTTAAGTTTAAAGTTAATAAAACCAGGTTTAATAATTTCAATTTCGCTTAAATTTTGTAATTTTTCGGCTAAAAGTTTTTGTAATTCTTCCGCCAAAATGAGAGGGGCTTTTTTTAAAACTTTGCTTAAAGCTAAAGGAGCAGTACTTGAAATATCACCATAATTTGTATTTTGCGGAATTTCAATTTTATTTTGTAAATTTATATTAGTTTTTTCAGGCAAATTATTAATCAAATAATCCTGAATAATTTCTGAAATTGAATCTTGAATTAGCATAAAAACAAATTTAAACACTTTTATCATTAAATTATGCTTAATTTGTTTTACAATTGGGTCAAATATTATTACTTTTTGTTTTTATGTTATTAACTTTTCAAATTATTCAAATTTTGTCGGCTTTTCTGACTATTGTGCTTATTTTATTGCATGCAGCCAAAGGCGAAGGAATTGGTAGTATTGGCAGTTCAGCTCAAATGTTTAGCAGTGTTAGCAGTATTGAAAAAGGACTTAATATTATTACTTGGATTTGCGGAATTGCCTTTATGCTTTGTTCAGCTGCTTTATCTTGGGGTCTAATTAAATAAATCCAAACATAAACTAATGCTGATATTACTGATTTAGTCGGCTTTTAAGTTGTTTTATTCTTTTTATTATTAATTTTTAACTACAATATAAATAACTAATAATTTAATATTTATGTCCGAAAAAACTTTTTCCAAAGAAGCAATTATTCAAGAGGCTTTTGATATTCTTGAAAAAAATCTTGGCTTTTTATTTCTTTTGCTTGCTATTTACATGTTTGCAACTTCCATTCCCATTTTATATGCTTTAATTCCGCTTCAGACAGTAGATATTAGTAATAAAGCCGAAATTATTAAAGAAACCGAAAAATTTACAAAATTCTGCTTACTTTATTCACCAATTATTTTAACTTGGTATTTTCTTACAATGGCTGGGGTTTATTACAAAATACCTTTAAATTTAATTCGCAAAATTCCAGTTAAGCTTTCACAAATGTTTAGTAATTTTTCAACTATAATCCGTTTATCGCTTGCTTCCCTTTTACTGATAATTATTTTAATACCTAGTTTTATACTTTTAATTGCTCCTGGTGTGTATTTGTCTATTAGATTCCAGTTATTTGCTTATTTAATTGTCGATAAAAATTTAGGTGTAATTGAATCCTTGAAAGAAAGCTGGCGATTAACTAAAGGAAAAGTGGGTAATTTATTTGTTTTAGGCTTGATTTTAATAGGTATTTCTTTTCTTTATAGTCTTTTTGCTAGTATAATTCCATTGGCTTTTGGTATTGTTTCTGGTCTTTCTTCAGCCACTAAAAATGGTCAAATGGCTTCAATTTTAGTTTTTTCGGGTAGTCTGTTTGGTGCAATTTCCAAAATACCACTTTATGCTTTTATCTATTTGCTGCAAGGTTTAGTTTATGAAAAAATAATTGGTCAAAGTAATAATCAAACTGATAATCAAGAAACAAGCTCTCTAATTTTAGAAAAATAAAATTTAATAAAAACTTGAAATATTTTAATACTTTAGAGCTTTTAGTATTTAGGATTGCAAATTTATTAATGCTCCTGGGGAGGGATTTGAACCCCCGACCAAGCGGTTAACAGCCGCCCGCTCTACCACTGAGCTACCCAGGAAAACAAGATTAAGAAATAATATCAGATTTTTTACTTTCTGTAAATTCTTACCCAATATTTTTTATTTTATTTGATATTTGCACAAAAATATAAAAATCCATAGTCTATAATCTAAGCAAATTAATAAAAACTGTGAAAATGACCAAGACAAATAAAAACAGGATTTTGACTTTAGCTGGCGATGGAATTGGACCAGAAATTATGGCTGAAGCTTTAAAAGTGATTAAAATTATTGAAGCAAAACAATCAATTAAATTTGAAATTACTGAAGGCTTAATTGGCGGAATTGCAATTGATAAAACTGGTTCTGCTTTACCAAAAGAAACAATTAATCAATTAAAGGAAGTTGATGCTGTTTTATTAGCCGCTATTGGTGGACCTAAGTGGGAAAATTTACCCCAAAAACAAAAACCCGAAGCTGGTCTATTAGCTTTGCGTAAAGAACTTGATGCTTTTGCCAATTTGCGTCCAGCCAAAGTTTTTTCTTGTTTAGCAGATTCATCAAGCTTAAAAAGAGAAATCATTGAAGGCATTGATATTTTAGTGGTTAGAGAATTAACTGGCGGAATTTATTTTGGCTTTCCTCGGGGTGAATTAGAAAATACCAAAGAAAAAACTTATGCTAATACCGCTGTTTATACCGAAAGTGAAATCCGCAGAATTGTAGTTTGTGCTTGTAAAGAAGCCATAAAAAGAAAGAAAAAGCTATGTTCAGTTGATAAAGCTAATGTTTTAGAAGTTTCACAGTTTTGGCGAGATATTACAATTGAAATAATTAAAAATGATTATCCAGAGCTTGACTTAAGCCATATGTATGTTGATAATGCCGCCATGCAATTAATTCGTAATCCTAAACAATTTGATGTCATTGTAACTTCTAATTTATTTGGAGATATTATTTCAGACGAAGCTTCAATGCTGACAGGAAGTATTGGTTTATTACCAAGTGCCAGTTTAGGCGATGGCAGTAAAGCTGGAATATTTGAGCCAATTCATGGTAGTGCTCCAGACATTGCTGGTACTGGTAAAGCAAATCCAATTGCTATGATTTTATCAATTGCCATGTTACTTGAAAATTTTGGCTTGAATAATGAAGCTAAAGCAATTGAAAAATCCATTGAATTAACTTTAAATAATGGACATCGCACGGCTGATATTGCTAAACCCGCAGAAAAAGTCTTAAATACAAAAGAAATGGGAAATATTATTTGTGAAAATTTAATTAATATTATTTCTTAGTATTTTTGTAGCGCTTAATTACAATATAGGATAAGTGGCAGCATTCCGAATTTGAAGATTAAAAAAAGAAGAAATACTTGACTCTGCTCTTCAGAAGCCCACTTTCAGGGGGTTGGGGGTTTACAAGTCATAATTTTTTAAAATCAGTATGCTCCCCGTGCAAGCTTTTTAATATTCTCTTTTTGTTGGTACTGCTGGTAATCTGCCTATTTGTTTTGAAGCTGTGCTTGAAGTTGAGCTTGAATTTGTTGAACTGACTCTTTGTGAGTTAGCTGATTTAACTGGAGCTGAAGCTGTATTTGCTAATAATGGAAGTATAGTCATTTTGTTTTTCCTCTGGATACCGTTTGGTTCGACCTGTTTGTTTAATTACTAATAATCATATATCTGTCAGCTTACGATTACAATGCCCGACCTATAGAGTTTGGCTATGAATACCATCGATAAAATATATAGGTTTTCTATTTTTAAACTTTTATTAAACTTGTAAACATGAAATACTTAACCCAATCTTAATTTATTGATTTTTTTATTGTAAATTTACTGCCAAAAAATTATTAAAATAAGAAATATAAAATTAAGTCTTGTTTTTATTAATATATTCATAACCTTTTTAAACTATTGATAAATAAAAACTATCGATAAGCTTTTCTAATAATAGTTATTGAAATTCAAATATAAGTCAGTTTAATAAATAATGTGAGTTCCATGAAACGAAAATCTGAAAATGCCGATTTGAGCCAAGCTTTAAAGCA